>NZ_JAMYLI010000040.1:0-56105 GCF_040317955.1 Mesorhizobium sp. M1342
AAAGGGCTGGCCCCTGTGCAATACAGGAACCAGCCCTTAAACCTACCAACTCAATGAACCGTCCAACTTTATGGGGTCAGTTCACATGATCCGGGCCTCAATGCGTGAACTCCTTTCGGGAGCGTCACGACGGGATGGGAGAATGCGGGGCGGCCGAGGCCGCCTCGCACAGGGCTTACGAGTGATAGGCCGCTTCGCCATGCGAGGTGAGGTCGAGGCCTTCGCGCTCTGCGTCGGCTGTCGGACGCAGGCCGATGATCAGGTCGACGATCTTGTAGAGGATGGCGCTGCCGATACCCGACCACAGCAAGGTCACCAGGACACCCTTGGCCTGCGCCAGGAGTTGTGTGGCCGTGCCGGCATAGCCGGCAGCAAAGTTGGCCGTCGAATAGTCGACAATGCCGGCGCCACCGAGGGCAGGATTGACCAGGATGCCTGTGCCGAGCGCGCCGATGATGCCGCCGATGCAGTGGACGCCGAAGACATCAAGGCTGTCGTCGTAGTCGAACGCGTTCTTCACCACCGAGACGAAGAAGTAGCAGACGAAGGTGGCGACGATGCCGAGCACGATGGCGCCCATCGGGCCGGCAAAGCCGGCAGCAGGCGTGACGGCGACGAGGCCGGTCACCGCACCCGAAACAGCACCAAGCATGGAGGCTTTGCCGCGCAGCAGCGATTCAAGCACGATCCAGGTCACCGCCGCCGCCGCCGTGGCGACGAAGGTATTGATCATGGCCAGCACCGCATAGGCGTTCGCTTCAAGGTTCGAACCGGCGTTGAAGCCAAACCAGCCGACCCACAGCAGCGAAGCACCGACCATGGTCAGCGTCATCGAGTGCGGCGCCATGAGATCCTTCTTGTAGCCGCTGCGCTTGCCGATCATGAGCGCGCCGACGAGGCCGGCAATGCCCGCATTGATGTGAACGACCGTGCCGCCGGCGAAGTCGATGGCGCCGAAGCTGAAGATGAGGCCGGTCGGATCGCTATAAGCGCTCGGGCCGCCCCAGAACCAGACCATATGAGCGATCGGGAAGTAGATGAAAGTGACCCACAGGATCACGAAAAGGATCAAAGCGGAGAATTTGACGCGTTCGGCGAAGGCGCCGACGATCAGGGCCGGCGTGATGCAGGCGAAGGTCATCTGGAAGACGACGAACACCAGTTCAGGAATGGCGACACCCTTGGTAAAGGTTTCCGACAGGGTCGTCACATCGACGCCGGAGAGAAACATCTTGGAAAGGCCGCCGACGAAGGCGTTGCCCGGGGTGAAGGCGAGGCTGTAGCCGTAGAAAACCCAGATGATCATGACCACGCTGGTGATGGTGAAGACCTGCATCAGCACCGACAGCATGTTCTTGCTGCGAACCAGGCCGCCGTAGAAAAGCGCAAGGCCGGGAACCGTCATCAACAGCACCAGAACGGTGGAAATCATCATCCACGTGGTGTCGCCCTTGTCGACGGTGAAAGCTGGCGCTGCTGCAGCCGCGGCGGGAGCCGCTTCCTGCGCGAATGCGGCGACCGTGCCCAATGCTCCGAGTGCGAACGAGCCCAGCAGCGCGGAGCGCGCCACTGACTTCAAGGTGGAAGGAATATTCATTGAACTCTCCATTGGAATACGTGATCGCCGCTCAGAGCGCGTCGGTGTCTGTTTCGCCGGTGCGGATGCGCACCGCCTGATCGATGCCGAAAACGAAGATCTTGCCGTCGCCGATCTGGCCGGTCTTGGCGGCGGCGGTGATGGCTTCGACGGCCTTGTCGACCATGTCGGCGCTGACCGCGACTTCGATCTTGATCTTCGGCAGGAAGCTGACCGCGTATTCCGCCCCGCGATAGATCTCCGTATGCCCTTTCTGACGCCCGTAGCCTTTGACTTCGGTGACGGTCAGGCCCTGGATGCCGACGGCGGTAAGCGCTTCGCGTACCTCGTCGAGCTTGAACGGCTTGATGATTGCCATCACGATTTTCATAAGGTTTCACCCTTTGCTGTTGCGGTCCCCCGCGTTTGCACACCTTCACCGATCCCAAAGAGCCGGAGAGTGCCCACAAGGATTCAAGCTCCGTGCCAAGTGCCGAAGCAGGGTGTTAACCCATTGTAAGCAAACAGTTTCGGGAGCGCACCGACGCAACCTGCCCACAGCTGCGGCGGTGCATCTGCTTAAAAGTTAGGCAATTTTTGGAAAATGCCTACTCTGCAGGCGGTCGCTTAAGCCGGATCAGCCCTTCCTGCGCAACCGAGGCGATCAGCGTGCCGTCGCGGGCAAATAGCGACCCGCGTGTAAAGCCGCGCGACCCCTGTGTCGACGGGCTGTCCTGCGTATAGAGCATCCAGTCGTCGAGCGCATGGCTGCGATGAAACCACATGGCGTGGTCGAGGCTCGCCGCCTGGATATCGCGATCGAAAATGGCGCGGCCATGCGCGAAGGTCGATGTGTCGAGCAGCGTCATGTCGGAGAGATAGGCGAGCACCGCCGCCTGGATGGCGCGGTCCGCCGGCACCGGACCGGTGGTGCGGATCCAGATATTCTGCTTCGGCTCCAGCTTTTCGCGGCTGGTGTAATGCTTCAGCATCACCGGTTTCATCTCGATCGGCCGGTCGCGCTCCCAGTAGCGTTTGATGCCATCGGGCACCGCCTCGCCGAATTTGCCCAGCAATTCGCGTTGCGACAGCAATGTGTCCGGCCCCGGAACGTCCTGCGGCATCGGCACCTGGTGCTCGAGACCGACCTCGTCCTGCTGGAACGAGGCTTCGAGCGAAAAGATCGCCTGGCCGTGCTGGACCGCCACCACGCGCCGCGTGGTGAAGGAGCCGCCGTCGCGAATACGGTCGACCTCGTAGACGATCGGCACCTTGGTGTCGCCGGGCCGCATGAAATAGCCGTGCAGCGAATGCACGTACCGATCGGGATCCACTGTCCGCTGCGCCGCCACGAGCGCCTGGGCGATGGTCTGGCCGCCGAACACGCGCTGCCAGTCGAGCAGCGGGCTGCGACCACGATACAGATTGTGTTCCAGCTTCTCGAGGTCGAGAATGCCGAGAAGCTCGTCCATAGCTGCCGTCATATTTCGCGCCCTCACCGCAGAAGTGTTATGGCGGTTTCCGACAGGACGGACAGGCAGTCAAGGGTGCAGGACCCGGCGGCGCGCAGGAGCGAAGATGATGGAACGCAAGGCGGACACGAAAACCGGGGCAAACGCGAAAACAAGATCTGGGCTCGATGTCCTGGTCGCCGGCGCCGGCTATGTCGGCCTGGCCGCCGCCGTATCGCTGAAGCAGGCGCGACCGGGTCTCGCCATCGCTCTCGTCGATGCCGCACCTGCTGGCGCCTGGCAAAGGGATGGCCGCGCCTCGGCCATTGCCGCCGCCGCCTGCCGCATGCTCGACCAGCTCGGCGTGTGGGCCGAGATCGTGCCCCAGGCGCAGGCGATCACCGAGATGATCATCACCGATTCGCGCACCGCCGATCCGGTGCGTCCGGCCTTCCTGACCTTCGACGGCGAAGTGGCGCCGGGCGAGCCTTTTGCGCATATGGTCGCCAACAGGGTGCTGAACGGCGCCTTGCGGGCCCGTGCCGAAAAACTCGGCATCGACATCATCGAAGGCGTCGCCGTGCAGGGGTTCGAGACCAACGGCGCCGGTATCACCGTGCATCTCGCCGACGGCGCGACGCTGAAGGCCCGGCTGCTGGTCGCCGCCGACGGCGTCAACTCGAAGCTGCGCGACATGGCCGGCATCAAGACGGTGAAGTGGGAATATGGCCAGTCCGGCATCGTCTGCACGGTGGCGCATGAACGCCCGCACAATGGTCGCGCCGAAGAGCATTTCCTGCCGGCTGGCCCCTTCGCCACATTGCCGCTCAAGCCCGGCGAGGACGGCACCAACCGCTCGTCGATCGTCTGGGTCGAACGTACGCCCGACGCCGAGAAGCTGGTGGCCGGTGACGATCTCCTCTTCGAACACGAACTCGAACAGCGCTTTGGCCTGAAGCTTGGCGAAATCCGCGTCGCCGACAAGCCGCGCGCCTGGCCGCTCGGCTTGACCATTGCGCGTGCCTTCGTCGCACCCCGCATCGCGCTCGCCGGCGATGCCGCCCACGGCATCCACCCGATCGCCGGCCAAGGCCTCAATCTCGGCTTCAAGGATGTCGCAGCCCTTGCCGAGGTGATCGTCGAGGCCGACCGGCTCGGCCAGGATATCGGAGCGCTCGACGTGCTCGAGCGCTACCAGCAGTGGCGCCGCTTCGACACGGTGCAGATGGGTGTCACCACCGACGCGCTGAACCGGCTGTTTTCCAACGATATCGGCCCGCTGCGCACCGTCCGCGACATCGGCCTCGGCCTCGTCGAACGCATGCCGCGCCTGAAGGAATTCTTCATCCGCCAGGCGTCGGGACTGTCCGCCGGCACGCCAAGACTGTTGAAGGGCGAGGCGATTTGACCCGCGGCCAGCATCCCCAACGTCGTCATCCTTGGGCGTAGCGACGCGAAGCGGAGCGAAGACCCAAGGATCCATGCCGCGACCTTGGCTGAAGAATGCAGCGGAGCAGAATTCTGCACCGTGGTGACGCGTTTGAGTCGCGGCATGGATCCCGGGGTCTGCGCCGCGTCGCTTCGCTCCTTGCTCCGCCCCAGGATGACGAAAGCGATGGGCGTTTCCGCCAATCGCCAAGGTATGCGATCAATTGACCTCAAAACCCAGCTTTTGCCGCAGCCGCAATATCCTCTGGTCGGATATTTCGAGGCGTTTCTCGCCGCCCTGGGCGGCGCGGTTGACCATCTGCAGCAGATCGTTTCGCTCGGCGACATCCAGACGCTCGCGCAGGAACGGCGCCAGCTTGTCGATGACGATTGTGGTGTCGTCGATCTGTGACGCCGCCCATTTGGCGTAGACCACCGCTTCGTCCGTTTTCTTCTTGTCGGCGATCTCGGAAATCACGGCGCGGATGACGGCCTCGCGCTGCGGCAGGATGGGCCCATCCTCGGAAACGATCGATGTGATCAGCGTAGCTGCCGCTACGACCGGATCATCGATCGCCGTCAGCGGCGACAGCGCCGCCTGCTTGCGCAGCTTCTTGCGGCGCACGGAGCCCTGAACCCGGCCGATGACATCGGCAACGTCACGCGCGGCCTCGTTCATGGCCTTCATCCGGTACCACCAGAACGCTGCCGCGCCCATCACGCCAAGGATAGCAATCAGGAAAGGCATGTCGAAATCCCCAAGAACCCCGGCGACGATAGGAGAACTCTCGCCTTGCTTCAACACGCAAAAGTTGCGCACGAAATGAACCAGGACGATAGTTCAGTCGAATGTCTTGGTTTCCGCGTGGCTGTAGCACATGGCGGGGGCTATGACCCCGGCACATCGTAGATCGCCCGCACCTCGATGGTGCCTATTTCGGCCAGCGGGATCTCGCCAGCGATCTCCAGCGCCTGGTCGAGATTGTCCGCCTCGATCATGACGAAGCCGAGCAACTGCTCCTTGGTTTCGGCGAACGGGCCGTCGGTGATCAGCCGCTTGCCCTGGCGTCGCCGCAGCGTCTTCGACGTCTTCACCGATTGGAGCGCCTGTGCGACGATCAGCATCCCACGCCGATCCAATGACCGGTCGTGAGCCATGGAATCGGCATCGAGCTTGGCCAGACGCTCCGGCGTCATGGCATGGAGGTCTTTTTCCTCGCCATAGACCAGACAGACATATCTCATTTCCAGCTCCCTTGCTGTGACGAACCATAGGCGATCACGATATCGGTTGAGTCCTTGCCGGCAGCAACATGATCGAGAAGGCTGATCGCAATGCCGATAATGGCAACTGCCGCAAGCAGCCGGCCGAAGCCGGAGGGCGGCACATGCAGCGGGTCGCGTTCCCCTAGATCAGCCCTTCGGCCGGTGCTTGTCCAATGAGCAGAAAACAGATTGTTCATCCGAACCTCCATCCGCCACGAGAATCCGTGGTCGCCCGCAGGACGGTCGGGGCCGATGCAAGTCGACATTTTTCCACGCACATTCTTTCAAAAAAGATTCGGCGCGGTCCGCCGGCGCTGCATGCGCGCACAAACAGCGCGGTGGCCTTCCCTCGCGCCCGCGCTATAGTTGGGAGGAACGCCGCCTGGCCGGCGCCACCGCTGTAACAAGGAGGAATTCATGGACCGCACCGCAAACGCCATCTGGAAAGGCGATCTGAAAGGGGGCACAGGCACGCTCGACACCCAGAGCGGGACCCTGAAAGGCACGCCCTATTCGTTCAAGGCACGCTTCGAGGACGAAAGCGGCAAATCCGGCACCAACCCGGAAGAACTGATCGCCGCCGCGCACGCCGGCTGCTTTGCCATGCAGTTTTCGCATTTCCTGGCCGAGAACGGCACCCCCGCCGCCGAACTCGACACCAAGGCCGTGGTGACGCTGGTTCCCGGCACGGGGATCACCGGGAGCGCACTCACCGTGGTCGGCAAGGTGCCCGGCATCGATGCGGCGAAATTCACGGAGCTGGCCGAGAAGGCCAAGGCCGGATGCCCGGTCTCGAAGGCGCTCGGCGCCATAAAGGTATCGCTTGATGCCAGGCTCGGCTGAAAACGCTGCATCCAGTGTGAAGACCCGGCGCGAACGCCCAGGCGTGCGCCGGGACCTATGCTCCCAGCGCGTCCAGCCGGGCGCGAAGTGCGGCGACTTCCTGCTCCAGTGCGTTTAGCCGGGCCTCCAGGTCGGAAGCAGGCAGGGCCGATGCACTCCGCTGCGCTGAAAGTGCTGCAACGTCCACCGGGCCGCTGAGGAGATGCACGTAGCGGTCCTCGCGCTGGCCCGGTCCTCGCGGGATTTCCTGGATGAGTGGCGGTTGGCGGCCGATCAGCATGTCGAGTTCGGCGCGCAGATCTTCGATCGACGAAAACCGTGCCATGCGCTCGGTGCGCGCCGACAATTCATGGGCCGTCTGCGGCCCGCGCAGCAACAGCAGGCCGATCAAAGCGGTCTGCGGCGTGGTCAGCGAGAAGCGCTGCGCCATCTGATGCTCGTAGCGCTCGACACGCGAACCGAACATCTGCCTCACCAGCCCCTTTTGTTCGAGCAGCTTCAGCCCCCGATGCACCTCGGTCTGCTCCAGCGCCATCACCGGCTCGCGCGCCGTCTTCTGGTTGGCGGCGGCCAGTGCTGCGTTGAGCGTCAGCGGATAGACATCCGGCGTCAGCTCCTTCTTCTCGATCAGGCAGCCGAGTATGCGCGCTTCGACGGGGGAGAGAGTGGGAAGGTCATCGCTCATTGGATTTGCTTTCGCCGGCAACCGACCGCCAGCCTAAATCCTTCTCTCCACCATCATCTTCTTGATCTCGGCGATCGCCTTGGCCGGGTTGAGGCCCTTGGGGCAGGTCTGCGCGCAGTTCATGATGGTGTGGCAGCGATAGAGCCGGAACGGATCTTCGAGGTTGTCGAGCCGCTCGCCGGTGGCCTCGTCGCGGCTATCGATCAGCCAGCGATAGGCCTGCAAGAGCGTTGCCGGACCGAGATAGCGGTCGCCGTTCCACCAATAGCTCGGGCACGAGGTCGAGCAGCAGGCGCACAATATGCATTCGTAGAGCCCGTCGAGCTTCTCGCGGTCCTCATGGCTCTGCAGCCACTCCTTGGCCGGCTCCGGCGATACCGTCTTCAGCCAGGGCTGGATCGACGCGTGCTGGGCGTAGAAATTGGTGAGGTCCGGCACAAGGTCCTTGACCACCTGCATATGCGGCAGCGGGTAGACTTTTACCGCGCCGGAAATGTCGTCGCAGCCCTTGGTGCAGGCCAGCGTGTTGGAACCGTCGATGTTCATGGCGCAGGAGCCGCAAATGCCTTCGCGGCAGGAACGCCGCAAGGTCAGTGTCGGGTCGATCTTGTTCTTGATCCACAGCAGCGCGTCGAGCACCATCGGCCCGCAATCGTCCATGTCGACGAAATAGGTGTCGATGCGCGGGTTCTCGTCATCGTCCGGCGACCAGCGGTAGATGCGGTACTCCCGCAGATTGGTGGCGCCCTCGGGCTTGGGCCAGGTCTTGCCCGGCTTGATCTGCGAATTCTTCGGGAGCGTGAGTTCAACCATGTTCGATCCTCAATACACTCTGGCCTTGGGCGCGATCTTGGCGAGGCTGATGCCGCCGTCCTTTTCAGCCAGCTGCGGTTCGGTGTGCACCGGCCGGTAGGAGAGGGCCACCTTGCCGTCTTCGCTCAGCCTGGCCAGCGTATGCTTGCGCCAGACCGCGTCGTCGCGCGCCGAAAAGTCCTCGCGTGCGTGCGCGCCACGGCTCTCCTTGCGCGCCTCGGCGCTGTAGACCGTGGTGATGGCATTGGCCATCAGATTTTCCAGCTCCAGCGTCTCGACCAGATCGGAGTTCCAGATCATCGAGCGGTCGGACACTTTGATGTCCTTCAACTCACCCCAGAGCTGCGAAATGCGCTTGCAGCCGCTCTCCAGCGATTCCTGTGTGCGGAACACCGCCGCGTCTTCCTGCATCGCCTTCTGCATCTTCTCGCGCAGCACCGCTGTCGGCGTCGAGCCGTTGGCGTGGCGGAGCCGGTCGAAGCGGTCCATGATCTTTTCGACCGAGGCTTCGTTGGGCGAAGGGATCGCCGACTTGCGGTCGATGACCTCGCCGGCGCGGATCGCGGCCGCGCGACCGAACACCACAAGATCGATCAGCGAGTTCGAGCCGAGCCGGTTGGCGCCATGCACGGAGGCGCAGCCGGCTTCGCCGACAGCCATCAATCCGGGCGACACCTGATCTGGATTGAGCGCCGTCGGATTGAGCACCTCGCCCCAGTAATTGGTCGGCACGCCGCCCATATTGTAGTGGACCGTGGGCAGCACCGGGATCGGCTCCTTGGTCAGGTCGACACCGGCAAAGATCTTGGCCGATTCCGAAATGCCCGGCAGCCGCTCATGCAGGACGGCGGGATCGAGATGGTCGAGATGCAGGAAGATGTGGTCCTTGTTCTTGCCGACGCCGCGACCCTCGCGGATCTCCAGCGTCATGCAGCGCGAGACGACGTCGCGCGAGGCAAGGTCCTTGGCTGACGGCGCATAGCGCTCCATGAAGCGCTCGCCTTCGGAATTGACGAGATAGCCGCCCTCGCCGCGCGCACCCTCGGTGATCAGGCAGCCGGCGCCATAGATGCCGGTCGGGTGGAATTGCACGAACTCCATGTCCTGCAGCGGAAAGCCGGCACGCGCTGCCATGCCGCCGCCGTCGCCGGTGCAGGTGTGTGCCGAGGTGGCCGAGAAATAGGTGCGGCCATAGCCGCCGGTCGCCAGCACCACCATCTTGGCGGAGAAACGGTGGATGGTGCCGTCATCCAGGTTCCAGGCAAGAACGCCGGTGCAGGTGCCGTCCGGCTCCATGATCAGGTCGAGCGCGAAATACTCGATGAAGAACTGCGCGTTGTTCTTCAGCGACTGGCCGTAAAGCGTGTGCAGGATGGCATGGCCGGTGCGGTCGGCGGCGGCACAGGTGCGCTGCACCGGCGGGCCTTCGCCATAGTTCATCATGTGGCCGCCGAACGGCCGCTGGTAGATCTTGCCCTCTTCGGTGCGCGAAAACGGCACGCCGTAATGTTCGAGCTCGTAGACCGCGGCCGGCGCTTCGCGCACCAGATATTCCATGGCGTCGACATCGCCCAGCCAGTCCGAGCCCTTGACGGTGTCGTACATGTGCCACTGCCAGGAATCGGGACCCATGTTGGACAGCGAGGCGGCAATGCCGCCTTGCGCCGCCACCGTGTGCGAGCGGGTCGGGAACACCTTGCTGATGCAGGCGGTGCGCAGGCCCTGTTCGGCCATGCCGAGCGTGGCGCGCAGGCCGGCGCCGCCGGCGCCAACGACCACCACGTCGAACTTGTGGTCGACAAAGGTATAGCCTGCCGTGTTGGCTTGTTTCGCGTCCTTGGCCAACTCAGCCTCCGAATGCCAGCTTGAGCAGGGCGAAGATCGAGGCGACGCCGACCGCTATGGTGAAAAATGTATTGAGCGCGATCAGCGCCAGCTTCATGCCTTCGCCATGCACGTAATCCTCGATGATCGCCTGCATGCCGAGCCGCATATGGGTAAGCCCGGAAATGAGCACCAGGGCCATCACTAGCGCCACGAACGGGTTGGCAAGAGCTGCCCGCACATGTGCGTAGTCGGCGCCGTTGAGCGCGATCAGGAAGCCGACGAAGAACAGGATCAGCGGGATGTTGGCGATCGCGGTCAGGCGCTGGCGCCAGAAATGTCCGGTGCCCTCGCGGGCGGAGCCGAGGCCGCGGACCTTCGCCAGCGGCGTGCGCATGTCGGTGTTTTTGCCGCTCATGATCAGGCTCCCCGCGCTATGGTGCCGGCGATCCAGATCAGCAGCGTGAGCAGGATCGAGCCGGCCAGCGTCGCCCAGGCGATCTTCGAGGCGGTATGCTTCTCCAGACCCGCGCCGGTGTCCCAGACCAGATGGCGCACGCCACCCAGCATATGGTGCATCAGCGCCCAAGTGTAGCCGAACAGGATGAGCCGGCCGAGCCAGGTGCCGAAGGCCCAATTGGCCCAATCGAAAGTCGCCTGCGAGCTTGCCGCCGCCATCAGCCACAGGGCGACCAGCAGCGTGCCGAAATACAGCGCGCCACCGGTGATGCGGTGAATGATCGACATCGTCATGGTGATCGGCGGCCGGTACACGGTAAGGTGCGGCGAAATCGGCCGTTCACGTCTGACAAATTCGCGGGTGGCTGGTGATTTGCTCATGGCTCCCCCAGTTCGGCGTCTCTCTGGAGCCTCAGGTGGAAATGCGGCATTGCCGCTTCCGGTTGCGACTTCGGACAGCCGGTTTCTAATGCTCTTTTTGCACCGCGTCAAAGCCAGAAAACCGTTTCGAAAACGTAATTTAGTCTGACTAAAAGGCCGGCTTGGGCTTCAATCGATTAGGCCGGGAGGCCCGAAGCCGGCTCGATATCGCTGCAGTGCAACATGTCTGACCCAAGGGCCCAGCGGTGTTGAGATTGGCGTCAGCGTTTGCAGGTCTGCGGCGTCGACCCCTTCTTCATCACCAACGCCTCGCGTCCGTCGATCACGATTGCGTCATCCGTGACCGCCTGGTAGCGGCTGCTCTGGTTGGCGGGCGACGCCGCAAACTCCTCCGTCGCGCCGTCGGACCCGACCACACGCAACGATGTACCGAGATTTTGGATAGAAATCATACCGTTGTTGCCGCATCTGTAGGTGGCCGCGCCTATGCCGGACCGAGGCGCGGTAAGGTCGGTGATGATCTTGGTTGCAGCTGCCGGAGGCGCCGCGGCTGCGACGGACTGCTGAGCCGGTGCAGGTGAGACGACCACGGTATTGGCCGCCTTCGGCGCGCTGTCCTGCGGCACACAGCCAGCGGCGATCCCGAGCAACGGGAAAACGGACACCCAATTCGGCCGGCGTAGCGCCATATGCTGTCCTCCCGCGCGGCAAACCAGCCGCGATGCTTTGCCAAGATCAAGGTCATCCCGACGCCGAGACGGACACCAGCCGCGATGGTGCGGCCGAGCATGGCCGAATGATGGCCAACGGGTTTTCCATCCAGTCGGATATTAACGGATATTAACCATGTTTACCGAGACATTGCCGCCAAACGCACCGGCCTCTTAACAAAGGTTAAGAAAACGTTAATTTCTGATTCGAGGAGGCTTTCCCTCAAGACACGGAGGACGCCATGCGTTCGAATTCGGGCAGATCGCGCCTTGCGGCGCTCATCGTGACGGCGTCGGCCGTCGGCCTTGCAGCGCCAGCGCTTGCAGGCGCGCGGCATCAGGATCGCGTCTACGCCGATTCCTTCGGCAACCTCGTCGTCGACAGCGCCGCTGGCTACAAGCGCATCATCGTCGGCGAAGGCAGGCTGGCCAAGCAGCTTTCCGACTACACCAGCGCCGGCCAGCCCAAGGTGATCTACGAGAACGAAGCCGACGAAATCAGCGGATACAGCGATTGCTACCGGCCGCCGGTGCTGGTGAAGGGCCGCTCCTATATGTACGGTCTCTCCGACGGCGAGATGCCCGAGCTCAGCCCCTGCCGCTAGACTCTTTGTCTGGACGCAATTCCCAAGGGAAAGCGCCATGCGCTTTTCCCGGGAAAACCGTTTCACACTTTTCCTGAAATTGCTCTGGCTTCCATTCCGGCTGACGACCAATTGCCGGCAGGCCCGGCGGAGACGCGCACGCAATCGCGCCCGGCATTCTTCGCCTGATAGAGCGCCTGGTCGGCGCGCCGCATCAGATCGGCAAAGTCTTCGTTCGGATGAAGTTCGGCGACGCCGAAGCTCGCGGTGCAGCGGTTGTCAGCCGGCAGCCCGTCGATGGGCAGCCCGCCAAAGGCGCTGCGCGTGCCCTCGGCGAACAGCCGCGCCGCGGCAAGGTTGGTTCCCGGCAGGATGATGGCGAACTCCTCGCCGCCGATGCGGCCGGCAACGTGATGCGCGGCGGCGGCTTCGCGCAGGAAGCCTGCAAAAATCTCGATCACCCGGTCGCCTGACGCATGGCCGAAACTGTCGTTGACGCTCTTGAAATGATCGAGGTCGGCGATGACCAGCGCGACCGGCACGCCTTGCCGCATCGCGCCAAGCACCGCCAGCTCGGCATGGCGGGTGAAGCCGCCGCGGTTGAGCAGGCGCGAAAGCGTGTCCGTCTCCGACTTCGACGTCACTTCGGCAAGCACGTCGCGAACCAGGATGGCCAGCATCAGCAGCGCCAGCGCCAGCGCAAAGACAGTGCCGAGCGATTGCGACACCAGCGCGTAGTTGCTTTGCAGATAGGCCTGCGGATTGGCGCCCCAGCCGCCGAGCGCATGCGCGATGAACGGCTTGGAGGCAAACTGCAGGCCGCTCGCCGCCAGCACGGCCATCAATATGCGATCGAGACGGGCAAGCTTTTGCCTCGATGACCAGACGATGGCCAGCCCGACGAACTGCATGACCGCATAGGGAAGCTGGTAAGCCATGATGCGGATGAGCGACTGGCGAGGCAGGTCCTGCACGAAATACACGGCTATGGTGGTGGCCAACAGGAACAACAGCATCGGCTTCCAGGGCGGCGCCACGCCGTATTTGCGGGCAAGCCCGCCATTGAACGCAATGGTGGCGCCAAGGAAGACCGCGAAGGCGGCAACGACCGGAAGCCGCGCGTCGGCAAAAGCGGGAATGGAGAATTCGATGGCCGAATAGCCATGCCCAGCAGATAGCCAAATGCCAGCCAGCGCGCCGGCGCCCGGCCGACATCGTGGAAGGCGACCGCCATGAAGGATGCCGCCAGCAGGCCGGCAACCGACAGATTGATCAACAGGATGAAGTTGGCGCCGCTCATGTTCTCCCGCACCCGCGCCGACAGCTAATCATCGACGGGCGAAGAAGACGTTAACGCCGTCCCGCCCGGACAGATTCAGCCGGTCTTGAGCGGCTCCGGCAGGAACGCCGTTTCCGGCCGCTCATAGGACAGGCGTACACTGTCACGGCCGTTCTTCTTGGCTTTGTAGAGCGCATCGTCGGCACGGCGCATCAGCGGCTCCAGCGCCTCGCCACCGCTGCGGGCCGCCACGCCGAAGCTTGCCGTTACCTTCGTTCCCAGGGGAAGCCCGTCGACATGGCCGGCCGAATAGACGGTGCGCACCGCTTCGGCGAACAGCCGCGCCGCCGCAAGATCGCTGAGGGGCAGCAGCACCGCGAATTCCTCGCCGCCGATACGCCCGGCAACACCGCGCGCGCCGGCCGCCGACCGAAGCTTGGCGGCGAAGTCGGCGATCACCCGATCGCCCGCCCCATGCCCATGCACATCGTTGAGCGCCTTGAAGTGATCGAGGTCGGCCAGCACCAGCGCGACCGGGAACCGGGCCGAGGCGCAGTGCTGCAAGAGCCGCATGCCTCGCTCCTCGAAGCCACGCCGGTTGAGCAGGCCCGACAGGGGGTCGGTATAGGTCTCGGTCTTCAATGCCTTCAACACGTCGAGTGCCGCGGCGGAAAACAGGCACAGCGCGATGAGCAGCGAGAGCAGCGCGTGCGACAGCAGCGCCGTCGTCCAGTAGGACGAGCCATAGAACCCGTCATAGCTGGCGAAGGGCCCATGCGCGATGACGACGGCAAGGGTGCGCACGAAGAAATTGACGCCCGACAGCAGCGACAGCACGAACAGGATTTTTTCGGTCGGGCCGTTGTTGCGTACCGGGCGCAGTTCGGCGGCAACCAGAAGGCTGATGCCGCCGAATGCGAAATTCATCGCCAGGATGCGCCAGGTGAGATCCGGCGCGACGAACAGGAACCAGCATAACGACGCCAGGCCGCCGCCCGCCAACACGGCGATCCCCACAGAGGGCACCTTGCGGCCATAACGGTGAATGACGGCGCTGGACAGGCAGCAGGCAGCGATGGTGAAGCAGATGTTCGACGTAAGCTTGGTCAGCGGCATCCCGATGGGCAAGGTGAAATACTGGAGCAGGAAGCCAGCCGCCGAGAGACTGTAGCTGATCGCCAGAACGGCCAGATAGGGGCGGTGGCGCTGATAGGACCATAGCACAAGGAACGCCGCGCCGAGCGCCAGCGCGATCGTCGGGTTGAGCAGCGCAATGAGCAGACCCGTGTCCAACCGACTGTGACTTCCCCTAGCTTACGTCAGGGAAGAGCTTAGAGGGCAAGCCCAAACAAGCGGTTAAGCCATGCGGCAAGCAGGACCGCCGCCTCAAAATAATGTCAGGGAACCGCAGTCTCCGGTCAGCGTTCCTCCGTTCACAATCTGGAGCGACCCATGGCCGACACAATCACACTGACCAACCACGATGCGATCCGCTCATGGGCTGCCGGGCGCGCCGGCTTTCCCGCAATCGTCGACATATCGCCGGAGGCGGGGACGCAGCCCATGTTGAGGCTGGTCTTCGGCCAGCATGCCTATCAGGACCAGGACCAGCCTGAACGGCCGCTCAATGCGGGAGGTTATGAGCTCGTCGAATGGGACGAATGGTTCAAGCTCTTCGAGGAACAACAGCTTGCGCTTGTGGTCGCGGCCGAACAGCCGGGACGCCGCGAGGAGTTCCACGAACTCGTCCGCCGCGACGGAAAGAGCTGACCCGAGCCGGGCGCGGCTCGGGTTCTGTTCAAATCCGGGTTACTTCCACTCCCGGATGTCGACGAAGTGGCCGGCAATCGCCGCCGCGGCCGCCATCGCCGGCGACACCAGATGGGTGCGGCCCTTGAACCCTTGCCGGCCCTCGAAATTGCGGTTCGAGGTCGAGGCGCAGCGTTCATGCGGCTTCAGCCGGTCGTCGTTCATGGCAAGGCACATCGAACAGCCCGGCTCGCGCCAGTCGAAACCGGCGGCGACAAAAATCTTGTCGAGGCCTTCGGCTTCCGCCTGTTCCTTGACCAGTCCGGAGCCCGGCACGATCATCGCATCGACATGCGGGCTGACTGTCTTGCCTTCGACCACCTTGGCGACGGCGCGCAGATCCTCGATGCGGCCATTGGTGCAGGAACCGATGAAGACGCGATCGAGCGTGATGTCGGTGATCTTGGTGCCCGGCGTCAGCCCCATATAGTCGAGCGCGCGCTGCTTGGAGGTGCGCTTGTTTTCATCGGCGATGTCGTCCGGGTTCGGCACGATGCCTTGCACCGACACCACATCCTCGGGCGACGAGCCCCAGGAGACGATCGGCGGCAGCTTGGCCGCGTCGAGCACGATCACCTTGTCGAAATGCGCGCCCTCGTCGGACTGCAGCGTCTTCCAGTATTCGAGTGCCGCATCCCAGGACGCGCCCTTCGGCGCGCGAGGCTTGTCCTTGACATAGGCGAAGGTCGTCTCGTCGGCGGCGATAAGGCCGGCGCGCGCACCGCCTTCGATCGACATGTTGCAGATCGTCATGCGGCCTTCCATCGACAGCGCACGGATCGCCTCGCCGGCATATTCGATGACATAGCCGGTGCCGCCGGCGGTGCCGATCTCGCCGATGATGGCCAGGATGATGTCCTTGGCGGTGACGCCCTGCGGCAGCTGGCCGTCGACACGCACGAGCATGTTCTTGGCCTTGCGCTGGATCAGCGTCTGTGTCGCCAGAACATGCTCGACCTCGGACGTGCCGATGCCATGCGCCAGCGCGCCGAAAGCGCCATGCGTCGAGGTGTGGCTGTCGCCGCAGACGATGGTCATGCCGGGCAGAGTAAAGCCCTGCTCCGGACCGATGATGTGGACGATGCCCTGGCGAATATCGTTCTCGGAATAATATTCGACGCCGAAATCCCTGGCGTTCTTGGCCAGCGCCTCGACCTGGATACGGCTTTCCTCGTTCTTGATGCCGAACTTGCGCTCGGGTGAGGTCGAGACATTGTGATCGACCACGGCCAGCGTCTTTTCCGGATGTCGGACTTTACGGCCGGTCATGCGCAGGCCTTCGAAGGCCTGCGGGCTGGTCACTTCATGGACCAGGTGGCGGTCGATGTAGAGCAGGCAGGTGCCGTCGTCCTGGCGGTCGACGACATGGTCGTCGAAAATCTTGTCGTAGAGGGTGCGCGGTGCGCTCATGTGCGTAAATCCGTCGATATGAGAATGGGAAAGAGCAGACGCCTGACTTGCGGCCCGGCGAAAACGACCTGGACAGGTCGGCCTAGGGTAGTCGGCTGGTCAGCGCCCCGGACACGCGCGCGGAAAAGCGCGACGGCAGGCGTTTCCTGTCCTGCAGCACGAACCCCTTGTAGGCCGGATCGCCAAAAAGCTCTTCCATGGCGTGGCTCATACCAATGTTTTGGGTTTTCGGCAATTGCGGCGTGTCTTCGCAGAACCCAAACCTCTCCGCTCAGATCACTTCAAACACAAACGTCTTCACCAGCGCTTCGGGCTCGGCGATCGCATAGCAGCGGAACCACGGGCTTTCCTCGACCGGTCGCCATTTCCCAGCTTGCTCCAGCTCATCGAACACGGCTTGAAAGCCGCCACTTTCGAACACCTGGTCACGCACGGTGAAGATGGCATGGCCACCCTTGCGGGTGATGCGCACCAACTCGCGCAGGCTAGAGGCCGGCGCATGGCTGATGGTGAACACGCCGGTCGAGAAGAAGGCGCGGAAGTGGCCGTTAGGCCATGGCAACGTGTCGCCCAGCATTGCCTGCTTCAGTTCGCTGTAGGCATTGCGGCTGCCGGCGATCTTCAGCATATCGTGCGAGAGGTCGAGCCCCGCAATGTCGCGGTAACCGAGCGCCTTCAGCGACGGTCCCGACAGGCCAGTGCCGCAGCCGGCATCGAGCAAGGGGCCATCGCCCGCCGGCACATGGCGCGCCACCCAGGCGGTGATCAGGAAAGGCAGGAGGTAGCCGAGCGAGGCGGTCTCGCTGTCATAGGTCGCGGCCCATGCGGCATAGGCCTCTTCAAGCGCTTCCGGCGTGTCGGCCGTGTAGACGGAATCCAGCGCCGCATTGGCTTTGTCGACGATCATGGGACCTCCTCAACGGGAATGCTCGGGGATCGTAATGCTGTCTTCGCCGAAAAACTATTCCTCGTGCTGACGGCGCAGCCGCCGCTCCAGCGCCCTGAGCGCCAGCGACAGTCCGACGGTCAGGATGAGATAGATGTAGGCCGTTATCGAATAGGTCTCGAAGAAGCGAAAGGAGCCGGCGGCGTAGACCTTGCCCATCTGCGTGATGTCGGCAACGCCGAGCACCGAGACCAGCGAGGAATCTTTGACCAAAGCGACGAAATCATTGCCGAGCGGCGGCAGGATGGTGCGGATTGCCTGTGGGAACACGATCAGCCGGAAGCGCTGAGCGCGGGTCAGCCCAAGCGCCTTCGCCGCCTCGATCTGGCCCTTCTCCACCGACTGGATGCCGGCCCGGAAAACCTCCGAGATGAAAGCCGAATAGCCGATGGTCAGCGCCATGATGGCGCGCCAGAGCAGCGACACGTCGCGCACCAAAAGCTCGCCGAACAGGCCGGCACTTTGCAGCGGCGCGGTCAGCGCGTTCCAGGCCGCGACGAAAGCCGGTGCACCGGCAAAGGCGATCCAGAACAACAGCACCAGGATCGGCACGCCGCGGATGATCTCGACATAGAAGCGCGCGATCTGGCGCAGCCAGCGCGAGCCGGACATTCCCATCAGCGCGATGCCGAGACCCATGGCCGATGCCAGCACGAAGGCGATCACGGTGACGAAGATGGTGACGCCGATGCCCTTGGCGACCGTGGCGAACACCTGGGCATAGAGGTTGCTGGTGGCGACGAAGACGGCCACCGCGATGGCGAGGACTGCGGCAACGACGAGCCACCAGGGGAAGTCGGCTTTGGAGGAAGAGCAAGGGACCTGCATCAGAAGGATTGCGCCAAGGCACCCCCCTCTGGCCTGCCGGCCATCTCCCCCGCAAGGAGGGAGATTGGCAGCTTCAATGCCCGCGCCTTTTCTTCAATGCTGGAGGTACGCGAAGGCAGGGCGGACAGCTGATCTCCCCCCTTGCGGGGGAGATGCCCGGCAGGGCAGAGGGGGGTGTTCAAGCACCGTGTCTGCGTGAGGTTCAGCGAACTACTGCCCCATCTTGTAATCAAGAAACCATTTCTTGTTGAGCGCATCGAGGGTGCCGTCGGCCTTCAGCGCCGCGATGGCCGCGTTGACCGGCTTCACCAGGTCCGAACCCTTCGGGAAGATAAACCCAAAATCCTCGGTGCCGAGCGGTCCGCCGATCAACTTCAGCTTGCCTTCGGAGGCATCGACATAACCCTTGCCTGCGGTACCATCGGTCAAAACAACATCGACGTCGCCTGATTTCAGCGCCTGCACCGTCGCGCCGAACGTCTCGAACAGTTTGATGCGCGGGTTCTGCTCATTGCCGTCGAGCACGCTGTAGACGGCGGTGTAGAAGGGCGTGGTGCCGGCCTGCGCGCCGACCAGCCCGTCCTTGAAGGCGCCGAAGGTCTTGGCGTCGGTGAAGCGGCTCTCATCGCCGCGCACCAGCATGAACTGTTCCGAGCGCATATAGGGGTCGGAGAAATCGACCTTCTCCTTGCGGTCGTCCTTGATGGTGATGCCGGTCATGCCGATGTTGTACTGGTTGTCGGAAACCGCCTGGATCATCGCGTCCCAGGAAGTGTTCTGGTACTCGACCGTGAAATTCAGCCGCTTGGCGATCTCGTTCATCGCGTCATATTCCCAGCCGATCTGCTTGCCGGTCTTGGCATCGATGAACTGCAGCGGCGGATAGGCGTTTTCGGTCACAACCACCACCTTTTTGCCGCCGAGGTCGGGCAGCGCCTGCGCAAAGGCGGCAACGGGCACCAGGACGAGGGCAAGCAGGCCCGCCAGCAGCAGTTTCGATTTGGTCATGACACACTCCCCGGGAATTGATGACCCGGGCATGGCCGGGCTTGCAGGAAAATCCGGCGCCGACTTTAGCTTTCCGCAAGCGTCATGCAAGACGCTCTGCCGTGTCGCCTGGGGCGAAATCGGATTCCAATGCTCTCGATCGGAAGATTCCGGGAGATCCGTGCCTTGGCCGGCGGTCAGTCAGCCGCCGGTGCCTTGGCGTCCGTCTCGCGCAGCCCAGCAATGAGCTTGGCCAGGATGTGGTGCAGGCCATCCAGTTCGACCGCGCTGAGGCGGGGAAATTGGCAGAGTATCTGGACAGCAACGTCTTTGGCGGGCCCGCGTAGCGACTGTCCCTTGGCTGTCAGCTCCAGAAGCACCCGGCGCTCGTCGGCAGCGTCGCGCCGGCGGGTGATGAAGCCGCCCGCCTCCAGCCGTTTGAGCAGGGGTGTCAGCGTCGCCGAATCGAGACCCAGCACCTCGCCGAGCCCACCCACCGTGCGTGGCGCTCGCTCCCACAGCGCCATCATCGCCAGATATTGCGGATAGGTGAGGCCGAGCGGTTCGAGCAACGGCCGGTAGAGCCGTGTCATCAGCCCGCTAGCCGAATAGAGGGCGAAGCAGATCTGGTCGTCGAGTTTCGGCACCCCGGCGAAATCCGCCGAGGCCTGCGTGGTATCGTCCGTCTGTTTTGTGTTCATGCTGCCTTTGCCGGAAGCGCCTTAGCCGAAAGCGCCACCTCGATGTTGCCCTTGATGGCGTTGGAATAGGGGCAAACCTGGTGCGCCGCCGATACAAGCGCTTCCGCCGCCGCCTGATCAAGACCTTTTGTTTCCGCTGCCAGCGAAACGCCGAGCACAAATCCGCCCTGCGCATTGCTGTGCAGGCTGACATTTGCCGTCACCGAGGCATCCTGCAGCGGCAGTTTCTGCTTGCCGGCGATGAAGCGCATGGCGCTTTCGAAGCAGGCGGCATAGCCGGCGGCGAAAAGCTGTTCGGGATTGGTGGCGCCACCTTTGCCGCCAAGCTCCTTGGGCATGGCAAGATCGAGGCTGAGCAAGCCATCATCGCTCTGGACATGGCCGGCGCGGCCGCCGACGGCGCGGGCTTGGGTAGAATACAATGCAGGCATTTCATTTCTCCATTTAAATCGTGCACGATTGTTTAGTACACGATGTAAATCGAGTCAACCGCCGACTTTTCCGCCAGCCAGCCCCCGGAAACGAAAAAAGGCGGCCGAAGCCGCCTTTTCAAACTTGCTCGCCGAAAAACTTATTCGGCGGTGGCTGCTTCGGCTGCCTTTGCGGCTTCAGCTGCCTCGGCGGCGGCCTTCTTCTCGGCGGCGTCCTGAGCGGCCTTCTCGACGGCCAGGGCCTCGGCGGCTGCCACCTTCTCGGCCTCGATGCGGGCCTTCTCGGCGTTCAGAGCATCGCGCTCCTCGTCGTTCAGCTTGCGGGCGCGCACGCCGGTGTTTTCCGAAATACGGGCCGATTTGCCGCGACGATCGCGCAGGTAGTAGAGCTTGGCGCGACGCACCTTGCCGCGGCGAACGATTTCAACGCCTTCAACCATCGGCGAGTAGACCGGGAACACGCGCTCGACGCCTTCGCCGTAGGAAATCTTGCGAACCGTGAAGTTCTCCTGGAAGCCGGCGCCTGCGCGGGCGATGACGACGCCCTCATAGGCCTGGACGCGGGTGCGGGTGCCTTCGGTCACGCGGACCTGGACGCGCACGGTGTCGCCGGGCTGGAATTCGGGAAGCTTGCGCTTGGCTTCGATCTTGGCGGCCTGTTCGGCCTCGAGCTGACGGAGAATATCCATCTCAAAAGTCCACTTCTTGTTCTTCCGACAGTCAGAGCGTCCGACACTCGCCTTGCAGTTCCATTGACCGCTTGGCTATGCCCTTTGTCTCCAAGACATTTGTCTTTGAAACATCAGGCAGGGGCGACTACACCGTCATTGTTGACGGGTCCGGCAGATTCTTTCTGGCCGGTACGGGCGGGCACATACAGCTATTTCGCCGCTTTGTCACGCCTTGGCAGCGCATTTTCTGCTCGCATGGCACCATCGTAATCCTGCCGTGCCGGGTTGCGCCGGTCGTTCAGGCTTTCTAAGCCTGAAATAACACAGTTTTGAGCGGCCGCAATTCATGTCTGTCTTCGATGCCATCCTGCTCTTTCTGGCGGGCTTTCTGTCAGGCGCCGCCAATGCGGTCGCCGGTGGCGGCACCTTCATCACCTTCGGCGCCATGACGTTGGTCGGCCTGCCGCCGATCGTCGCCAACGCCACCTCCTCGGTGACGCAATTTCCAGGCTACATCACCTCGACCCTCGCCTACTCGGCCGATATCAGGCATTTCTGGCGCAGCGCACTGCTGCTGTGCCTGATCTCGGCCGTGGGCGCACTGGCCGGCGCTCTGATCCTTTTGGCGCTCGACAATCCGTCGTTTCGCGCTCTGGTGCCGTGGCTGCTCTTGGCCGCGACAGCGCTGTTCGCCGCCGGCCCCTGGCTGAAACCAGTGCCGAAGCTCGGCCATGAAGCGGCGGTGGGCTCGCTCGCCGGCTTCCTGGCGCAGTTTCTCACCGCCATCTATGGCGGCTTCTTCGGCGCCGGCATGGGCGTGATGATGCTGGCGACGCTCGGCCTCACCCAAGCCGGCGACTATCACCGGCTGAATGCGTTGAAGAACATGCTGGCCATGGTCATCGCCGCGGTCGCGATCGTCGTCTTCGTCTCGGGCGGCGTCGTCGCCTGGCCGCAGGCGATCATCATGATCCCGGGCGGCGCGCTCGGCGGCTATGCCGGCGTCTGGATCGCCAAGCGCGTGCCGCAAAACGCGGTGCGCGGCTTCGTCGTCGCCGTCGGCCTGTTTCTGGCTTTCTATTACTTTTGGAAAGGCTGAGCGGCGGCGCCCAACAAATCAGGACGCCGCTCTTTCGTCAGCGCTTCCGACTGCGCCCGCCGCCATGCGGCGATCTTCTTGTGATTGCCCGAGATCAGCACCTCGGGAATCTCGCGCCCTTCAAACTCCTGCGGCCGCGTATAGTGCGGATGTTCGAGCAGGTCGTTCTCAAAGCTTTCTTCCTCGCCCGACACCGCGTTACCCATCACGCCCGGCAACAACCGCACCACCGCATCGAGCAGAACGAGCGCTGCCGGCTCGCCGCCCGAGAGGATGTAGTCGCCGATCGAGACTTCCTCTAATCCCCGCGCGTCGATCACCCGCTGGTCGATGCCTTCGAAGCGGCCGCACAAGATGACCGCGCCCGGCCCGGCGGCCAGTTCGCGCACGCGAACCTGGGTCAGCGGCTTGCCGCGCGGGCTCATCAGCAGCCGAGGCCGCAGGTCGCCTTCCGGCGAAGTGTGGTCGATGGCTTTCGCCAGCACGTCGGCGCGCATCACCATGCCGGCGCCGCCGCCGGCTGGCGTGTCGTCGACGGTGCGATGACGGTCGGTGGCGAAGTCACGGATCTGGATCGCCTCCAGCGACCACGTGCCGGCCTCGAGCGCCCGGCCGGCCAGCGACAGGCCGAGCGCGCCGGGAAACATCTCGGGGTAAAGCGTCAGCACCGAAGCGGAAAAACTCACCGGTTGCCCCCGGCATCGCTCGGTCCGCGCGGCCTGCCCTTCGGATCGAAGTCTTCCTCTCGCGGGCCGTCGCCATCCTCGTCCTCGGCAAGTCCGGCCGCCGCCGGGTCGACGCGGACGAAACCCTCGGCGATCGACACTTGTGGCACGGCAGCCTGTGTGAACGGGATCAGCACGCCCTTGCGCCCGCCCAGCGTCACGTCGAGAATGTCGCCGCCGCCGAAATTGTGCACCGCGACGATCTTGCCGAGTGCGGCACCCGTCTCGTCGCGGACTTCGAGGCCGACGAGGTCGGCATGGTAGAACTCGTCTTCCTCGCCGTCGTCCGGCAGCATCGAACGGTCGACGAACAGCTCCGTGCCGGCCAGCGCCTCGGCCGCGTTGCGGTCGGCAACGCCCTTGAAGCGGACCACGACGACGGTGTTGGCGGGCCTGATGTCGATGATCTGGAAGGCGCGGCCGTCACGGGCGTAGAGCGGGCCGTAGTCGGCCAGCGCCAGCGGTTCACCGGTGAAGGTCTTCACCCGCAATTCGCCCTTGATGCCATGGGCGGCGCCGATCACGGCCATCTGGACAGGGTTCTGGAGCTTGCTCATGGCGCTTCTACCTTCGTCATCCACGGGCGGAGCAGGCGCGAAGCGACTGCGCAGACCCGAGGATCCATTCCGTTACAGCGACCAAAAAGCACGGCAGTTCAGAAAGGGTCACGAGTCTCGTTCCTGCCAAATCTCCATCTGCGGACACGTCGCATTGTCCGCCGCGAATATTTGTAACTTCTGTACCGCAGCAACGCTCGCAGGTCACGGCATGGATCCTGGGGTCTCCGCGACGTCGCTTCGCTCCTGCTGCGCCCCAGGATGACGAAGGGGGCGGGCATTTCAGCCAATCACCAAGGTTGCGACCTGCCACCAATCGATGGTTTCCTAACCCCTGTCGGCGGTCATTTCAATGAGGGTCTTCACCGCTTCCTAACCCGAATACCCGAAAATGCCGCCATGCAGGAATTCCTGATCCCGGCCAAACCCGATCTCCAGGCGGCGCGCGAAAGCTGGCTGAAGATGCTGGCGCGAGAACGTCGGCTGTCGCCTAAGACGGTGGAAGCCTATGAGCGCGACACGCGCCAGTTCCTGCATTTCCTCACCGGCCATTGCGGCGGCTCGCCCGGCATTTCGGACATCGCCGATCTGCGCCCGGCCGATCTGCGCGGCTTCCTCGCTGCACGGCGCAATGCAGGCGCCGGTGCCCGCACGCTGGGCCGGGGTCTCGCGGGCATTCGCTCACTGCTGCGTTTCCTCGAGCGGCGCGGCCTCGCCAATGCGGCCGGTGCGGCAGCCCTGCGGGCGCCGCGCCAGCCCAAATCGCTGCCCAAGCCGCTGACGGCGAGCGACGCCAAGCATATCGTTTCCATCGAAGGCCAATTGGCGGAAGAACCCTGGATCGCGGCCCGCAACGCCGCTGTGCTGACACTGCTCTACGGCTCCGGCTTGCGCATTTCCGAGGCGCTCGGCTTGGCCGGCGCCGACCTGGCGTCGGCGACCGACACCGTGCTGCGCGTCACCGGCAAGGGCGGCAAGACGCGACTGGTGCCGGTGCTGCCGGTGGCGCTCAGGGCAATCGCCGAATATCGCCGGCTCTGCCCCTATCATCTCGACCCCAAGGGCCTGCTGTTTCGCGGCGCCCGTGGCGGTCCGCTCAACCCGGCCATCGTCCAGCGCGACATGGCCAAACTGCGCTCGGCGCTCAACCTGCCCGATACCGCGACGCCGCATGCGCTGCGCCATTCCTTCGCCACGCATCTGCTCGGCCGCGGCGGTGACTTGCGCACCATCCAGGAACTGCTCGGCCACGCCAGCCTGTCGACGACGCAAATCTACACCGGCGTCGACACCGCGAGGCTGCTCGAAATCTACGAATCAGCCCATCCACGGGCATGAACCCTTCAATTTCGCAGTACCAATTAACCGTTTTGCCGCTTTTCGGTTCTAGAACTGACCATGATCCCGAAAAGTGGGACCCGGTTTTCGGAAAAGATCATGGTCAAACATGAAGACAGAACCATGAAACGCGTCATCGCCATCGCCGACCGTGCAGCTTCCGTGTCGCTGAAGCTGCTCGTCGCGCTCAATGTTTTGTTCTTCCTGTCGTTCCTCGCCGTGCTGCTGTTCGCGGCCGGCAAGGCGCATGCCGGAATCCCGACCTGCACCGGCGCCGACATGCTGTCGGCCTTGCAGAAGAACGATCCGGCGACCTACCGCAAGATCGAAGCGGAAGCCGCAGCGACACCGAACGGCAAGGGCCTGTTGTGGAAGCTGGAGAAGCCCGGCGAGAAGCCGTCCTTCCTGTTCGGCACCATGCATATGACCGACCCGCGCGTCACCACGCTGCCTCCCGACGCGCAGAAAGCCTATGACGCCGCCGGCACCATCGTCATCGAAACCACCGACGTGCTCGACAAGCAGAAGATGATGGTCGCGATGCTCCAGGAGCCGGACCTGATGATGTTCACTGATTCGACGACGCTGGCGTCGCTGCTGTCGCCCGACGATGCGGCGGCCATGAACGCCGCGCTCGACGCACGCGGCATTCCTCCGGCAACGGTTGCCAAGATGAAGCCGTGGATGCTCTCGGCCATGATGGCACTGCCGGCCTGCGAGCTGGCCCGCCAGTCAGGCGGCGCCCCGGTGCTCGATGTCAGG
Organism: Mesorhizobium sp. M1342; assembly: GCF_040317955.1. Taxonomy (NCBI): domain Bacteria; kingdom Pseudomonadati; phylum Pseudomonadota; class Alphaproteobacteria; order Hyphomicrobiales; family Phyllobacteriaceae; genus Mesorhizobium; species Mesorhizobium sp. M1342. The sequence continues at coordinate 25,564 of NZ_JAMYLI010000040.1, forward strand.
CTGGCCCAAGGTGCGAAGGCTTCCGGCAAGCCGGTGGAAGGATTGGAGACGGCTGAAAGCCAGCTGCGGGCCATGGCCTCGCTGCCGCTGGCGTTTCACATGAAGGGTCTCGTCGACACGCTGAAGCTCGGCGATAAGATCAACGACATCAACGAAACCATGATCGTGCTCTACCAGCGCGGCGACACCGGCCTGTTCTGGCCGCTGTTTCGCGTGGCCATGCCCGACGGCACGGACGACCCCGCGGGCTATGCGGCGTTCGAGGAAACCATGATCACCAGCCGCAACAAGGTGATGGTCGAGCATGCCGAACCGATCCTTGCCAGGGGCAACGTCTTCATGGCGGTCGGCGCCCTCCACCTTCCCGGTCCCGAAGGCCTCGTCGAGGATTTCCGCAAGGCCGGTTACACCGTCACGCCTGTAGGCCTGTAACCTTATCTGATCTGGGCCAGCATCGCCGGAACGACGATCCGGTGGAACGGCATGATGATCGCGAGATAGGCGCGCCCGAGCCAATTGTGCGTCTTGACGATCGTCGTCGCGGCCACTTCCTGCCGGCCCATGCCGAGATCCCTGACTTCGACCAGGACCCGGAAATCGAGATGTCGGTCGTCCAGGCCAAGCACAACCTTGCCGGGAAACTGGCTGATGAGCGGAAATATCCCGATCCGGCCCGACGGCAACACCGCAGCTTCCAGGCCCGTCTTCAGCCCGGAACGGCCTGACGGCAAGGTTGCGCAGCGCCATGAGCCTGCCGATCCAGGGCGGTGTTCGCCCCAAGGCGCGTTCCGCCGCGCCGAGTGCGGTTAAAGAAAGACCTTCAGTGACCAGCACATAGCGGTCGGCGAACTGGGCTCCGGCGAGAGCATCGCAGTGATTCGGGACAACCTGCGCTAACGGATTTGTCACGGCAAAATCCTCTGATTCGAGCTTAACAGACGCAAACTTGGCGCGCTGCGGGGCGAAACGACGCCGTTCAGGCTGCGGAAAGGCAGGATTGTCCTTGTTTTTGGCGTTTTCCAACCCTAGCGTGAAACCAGTTCAATGATTGCGCGTTGAATGGTGTTGATTGATATTTTTCATCCACGGAGGACACTTTTATGGCGAACGCACCGAATCCAAACGATCCGTTCAATCCCAACACCACCAACACCACCATCAAACAGAGCGGTGGCGGCGGTAGTGGCTGGCTGATTGCGCTGGTCGTCGTTATTCTGGCGGTTGTCGCGTATTATGTTTTCGGAAGAAGTGGTGAGCACCCGGCACCAGCCGAGCCGCCGGCGGCCAGCACACCGGCCCCCGCGCCCGCACCGGCAGAACCGATGAAGCCAGCCGCACCTGCACCTGCACCTGCACCTGCACCTGCACCTGCACCTGCACCTGCACCTGCACCTGCTCCGGCCCCTGCAGAACCGGCCCCAGCGCCCGCACCGGCTCCAGCGCCGGCTCCTGCCGCACCGGCCAACTGATCGGTTCGATATCAAATACGAACGGCCCGCTGAAAGCGGGCCGTTTTGGTTAGTGGTGTCACCGTGCCTTCGTCATCCTCGGGCTTAACCCGAGGATGACGAAGCATTGGCCTTTTAGATGTGGATGGGCTTGAAGAACGTGGCCAGCGCCGCCTCCTTGATCGCCTCCGACATCGTCGGATGCGCATGGCAGGTGCGGGCGAGATCCTCCGACGAGCCGCCGAACTCCATCAGCACCGCCGCCTCGTGGATCATCTCGCCGGCGCCGAAGCCGACGATATGCACGCCGAGCACGCGGTCGCTTTGCTTGTCGGCGAGGATCTTCACAAAACCGTCGGTGTGCAGCATGGCGCGCGCCCGGCCATTGGCGCTGAACGGGAACTTTCCGACCTTGTAGTCGATGCCGGCCTTCTTCAACTCTTCCTCGGTCTTGCCGACCGAGGCGATTTCCGGGCTGGTGTAGACGACGCTCGGAATGACGTCATAGTTCACGTGGCCGGCCTGGCCGGCAATGGCTTCCGCTACCGCCACGCCCTCGTCCTCGGCCTTGTGCGCCAGCATCGGCCCGGCGATGACATCGCCGATGGCATAGATGCCCGGGACATTGGTCTTGAGATGGCCATCGGTCTTGACGCGGCCGCGCTCGTCGACCTCGACGCCGGCTTCCTTCAGCCCGAGACTGTCGGCATAGGCCCGGCGCCCGGTGGCGATCAGCACGGCATCGGCCTCGATCGTCTCGGCGGCGCCGCCCTTGACCGGCTCGAAGGTGACCGTGGCACCCTTCTTGGCCTTGGCGACGCCGGTGACCTTGGCGCCGAGCTTGAACTCGAAACCCTGTTTGGATAGCAGCCGCTGGAACTGCTTGGAGACCTCGCCGTCCATGCCGCCCAGGATGGTGTCGAGGAATTCGACCACGGTGACCTTGGCGCCGAGCCGCGCCCACACCGAGCCGAGCTCGAGCCCGATGACACCGCCGCCGACCACCACCAGATGGCCGGGCACCTTCTCCAGCGACAGCGCGCCGGTCGACGACACGATCACCTTCTCGTCGATGTCGACCTTGACGCCGGGAATGCCGGCGACATCCGATCCGGTGGCGATGACGATGTTCTTGGTCTCGATCTCCTCGACTCTACCGTCCTCGGAGGTGACCGAGACCTTGCAGGCGGCGACCACCTTGCCGGTGCCGCGAAAGCTGTCGATCTTGTTCTTCTTGAACAGGAAGGCGACGCCGTTGACGTTCGACGACACCGTCGCATCCTTGTGCGCCATCATCTTCTTCAGGTTCAATTTCGGCGCTGATATCTCGACGCCGAGCGTGTCGAAGGAGTGGCCGGCCTCGGCGAACATCTCGGAGGCATGGAGCAGGGCCTTGGACGGGATGCAGCCGATGTTCAGGCAGGTGCCGCCGAAGGTCGCGTTCTTCTCGACCACCGCAACCTTGAGCCCGAGCTGCGCCGCCTTGATGGCGCAGACATAGCCGCCCGGTCCCGATCCGATGATAACGACGTCATAAGCCATGTTTGTTTCCCTTTGCTTGGCGCTCAGCGGCCGCCGCTTACATTCAGGATCGCGCCCGTCGTATAGGACGCGGCGTCGGATAGAAGATAGAGAACCGCGCCCGCGACTTCATCAGCCGTGCCGGCTCTTTTCATCGGCAGCAGGTCGCGGAACCGCTCTATCCTGTCCGGCTGCCCGCCGGAGGCATGGATCTCGGTATCGATGAGGCCGGGCCGCACCGCATTGACGCGAATGCCTTCCAGTGCGACCTCACGGGCGAGCCCGACGGTGAACGTGTCGATGGCACCCTTGGAGGCGGCATAGTCGACAAATTCGCCCGGCGAGCCCAATGTCGCTGCCGCCGACGAGATGTTAACGATCGATCCGCCCGCCCCGCCATGACGGGTCGACATGCGCTTCACCGCTTCGCGGGCACACAGGAACGAGCCGACGACATTGATGCGCATCATGCGCTCCAGCCGCGCGACGTCCATCTCGTCGACACGCGCCTTGACGTCGACGATGCCGGCATTGTTGACGAAGGCATCGAGCCGGCCATAGGCGCGGTCGACGGCCTCGAACATGGCCACGATATCGGCCTCGCTGCCGACATCGCCCTTGACGGCTAAGGCCTCGCCGCCGCCGGCCTTGATCTCGGCGACCACTGCGTCAGCGGCAGCCTGGTTCGAGGCATAGTTGACCGCCACGCGGTAGCCGGCCTTCGATCCTAGCCGGCAGACCGCGGCGCCAATGCCGCGGCTGCCGCCGGTGACCAGCAGCACCTTTTTCGCCTCGCTCATTCCTGGCATCCCTTCAAGACAAACACATCCCACGGCACTTTCGAAAACCCGCTGCCGCCATAGGCCGAGGATTGGCGCAACGCCGGCCCGAGGTCCGGCAGGATCAGCGTCTTCGGCGCTTCGACCCCTTCGGCCGGCAGCAGTCCGATGTTGCCCTTGTCATCCGACGTGTAGATGACGCCATGCCAGGGCGTGCAGGCAGCAAGCTCCTCGCCGGTGACGTCGCCTTCCGGGCATTTGTACATCAGCGCGCCGTTCGGCCGCGACACGCCTTCGTTCCACACAACGATACCGTTGAGCACCACATTGTTATCGAGGATCATGCGGAAGCTGTTGGTGACGGTCGCCGAGGTGCCGGTCGGCGTGAAATCGATTTCGCTGCCGCTCTGGGCGTCGCCATAGACGGCGAGCTCGATCGGACAGGCTGCATGGGCGCCGGCGGTGGCCAGCACCATGCCGGCCGCGATCGATGCGATCGAAAGCACCTTGGAAAGGCTAAGGGAACGGGTCGTCATTCTGCCGCGCAGATCCCTTCCTCCGGCACGCATTCCAACAGCCGGATCAGCACCAGACCTCAGAGATCAAGCACCAGCCGTTCCGGATCCTCCAGGCTTTCCTTGACGCGGACCAGGAAGGTCACTGCTTCCTTACCGTCGACGATGCGGTGATCGTAGCTGAGCGCCAGATACATCATCGGCCGGATCACGATCTGGCCGCCGACCACGACAGGCCGCTCCTGGATCTTGTGCATGCCAAGAATGCCCGACTGCGGCGCGTTGAGGATAGGCGTCGACATCAGCGACCCGTAAACGCCACCGTTGGAAATCGTAAACGTGCCGCCTTGCATGTCGGCGACCGACAGCTTGCCGTCGCGGGCGGCGATGCCCAGCCGGCCGATGTCCTTCTCGATCTCGGCGATCGACATCTGGTCGGCATTGCGCACGACCGGGACGACGAGGCCCTTTTCGGTGCCGACGGCGACGCCGATATGGGCATAGTTCTTGAAGATGATGTCGGTGCCGTCGATCTCGGCATTGACCGAAGGGATTTCCTTCAGCGCGTGGGTGACGGCCTTGGTGAAGAAGCCCATGAAGCCGAGCTTCACGCCGTGCTTCTTCTCGAACACGTCTTTGTATTTGGTGCGCAGCGCCATCACCGCAGACATGTCGACCTCGTTGAAGGTGGTCAGCATGGCGGCGGTCGACTGCGCTTCCTTGAGGCGGCGCGCGATGGTCTGGCGCAGCTTGGTCATGCGCACGCGCTCCTCGCGCGAGGCGTCGTCGCCGGAGGATGGCGCGCGCACGGCAACCGGTGCAGGTGCCGCCTTGGGCGTCTCTGCCGGCTGTGACGGCGCGCCTTTGGAGATGGCGTCGAGCACGTCGCCTTTCAGCACCTGGCCACGCTTTCCCGAACCGGAGATCTGGTCGACCGAGAGATTGCTTTCGGCGATCAGCTTGGCCGCGGCCGGTGCCGGCGGCATGGTGCGCGGTTCGACCGGGCCGGCGTCGCCGGCAATCTTGGCGGTCTCGGCCGCGGCCTGCTTGCCGGTCGATGCGGCATCCGGCGACGAGGCCTGCGACACCGCCTGCGGCTTGGTTGCCGGAGCGGCGGCCGCGCCACCTGCCGAAATCGAACCGAGCAGCGCGCCGACACCGACCGTCTCACCTTCCTTGACGGTGATCTCACCCAGCGTGCCGGCGGCGGCGGCAGGCACCTCCACCGTCACCTTGTCGGTCTCGAGCTCGACCAGCGGTTCATCGGCGGCGATTGTATCGCCAACCTTCTTGAACCATTTGCCGACGGTCGCTTCAGTGACGGATTCGCCGAGAGTGGGAACGCGGATTTCGGTAGCCATTGTGCCTGTCCGTTTTCTTTCGGTTCTGTTGTTCGCCCAGATATTCTCTATTCACCAAGCGCGTCTTCGAGCAAGGCGGCGAGCTGGGCGAGATGCTTCGACATCAGTCCGGTCGCCGGCGAGGCGGCGGCCGGACGGCCGGTGTAGCGCACCCGCTGATGCTTGGCGTCGATATGCGCCAGCACCCATTCCAGATACGGGTCGATGAACGACCAGGCGCCCATGTTCTTGGGCTCCTCCTGGCACCACACCATCTCGGCATTTCGGAACCGCGACAGTTCGGTGATCAGCGCCTTGGCCGGGAACGGATAAAGCTGCTCGACGCGCAGCAGATAGATGTCGTTGATGCCGCGCTTCTCGCGCTCCTCATAGAGGTCGTAATAGACCTTGCCCGAGCACAGCACGACGCGGCGGATCTTCGAATCCTTGGTGAGCTTGATCGCCTGGCCGGAAAGCAGCTGCGCATCGTCCCACAAAAGCCGGTGGAACGAGCTTTCGCCCGAAATTTCCGGCAGCGTCGACACCGCCCGCTTATGGCGCAGCAGCGACTTTGGCGTCATCAGGATCAGCGGCTTGCGGAAATCCCGCTTCAGCTGCCGGCGCAGGATGTGGAAGTAGTTGGCCGGCGTCGTGCAGTTGGCGACTTGCATGTTGTCTTCGGCGCAAAGCTGCAAGAAGCGCTCGAGCCGGGCCGAGGAGTGTTCCGGACCCTGGCCTTCATAGCCATGCGGCAACAGGCAGACGAGGCCCGACATTCTGAGCCACTTGCGCTCTCCGCTGGAGATGAACTGGTCGAACACCACCTGGGCACCGTTGGCGAAGTCACCGAACTGCGCTTCCCACAAGGTCAGCGCCTTCGGCTCGGCCAGGCTGTAGCCATATTCGAAGCCCAGCACCGCCTCTTCCGACAGCATCGAGTTGATGACTTCGTACCCGGCTTGAGCCGCCGACAGATTGTTGAGCGGGATGTAGCGGGTCTCGTCGCGCTGGTCGTAGAGCACGGAATGGCGCTGCGAGAAGGTGCCGCGTTCGGAATCCTGCCCCGACAGGCGGATCGGATTGCCGTCGAGCAGGATGGCGCCGAAGGCCAGCGCCTCGGCCGTCGACCAGTCGATGCCTTCGCCCGACTCGATCGCCTGACGTCGGTTTTCGAGGAAGCGGATGATCGTCTTGTGCGCCTCGAAATTCTTCGGCACCTCGGTCAGCTTCTTGCCGATTTCCTTCAGCGTCTTCACCGGCACGGCGGTCTTGCCGCGCCGCTGTTCGTCCTGGTTGTCGGCGGTGCGCAGGCCCGACCAGGCGCCGTCCAGCCAATCGGCCTTGTTGGGCTTGTAGTGCTGGCCGACTTCCCATTCCGATTCCAGATGCGCCCGCCAGTCGGCCTTGAGCTGGTCGAGTTCAGCCTGGCTGATGTGACCCTCGGTGATCAGCCGGTCGCCATAGATCTGGACCGTCGTCCTGTGGGTGCGGATGTTGCGATACATGATCGGCTGGGTGAAGGCCGGCTCGTCGCCCTCATTGTGGCCGAAGCGGCGATAGCAGAACATATCGACCACAACAGGCTTGAAGAACTTCATGCGGAATTCGATCGCCACCTTGGTGGCGTGCACCACGGCTTCCGGGTCGTCGCCATTGACGTGGAAGATCGGCGCCTCGATCATCTTGGCCACGTCTGACGGATAGGGCGACGAGCGCGAGAAGCGCGGGTTGGTGGTGAAACCGATCTGGTTGTTGATGATGAAGTGCAGCGTGCCGGCGACGCGGTGGCCGCGCAGGCCGGACAGGCCGAGGATCTCGGCGATCACGCCCTGACCGGCGAAGGCGGCATCGCCATGCAGCAAGAGCGGCAGCACTTTGGCGCGCTCTTCCAGCGGCACGATCTCCTCGCGGCTGCGGCCGAACAGGTAATCCTGCTTGGCGCGCGCCTTGCCCATCACCACCGGATCGACGATTTCCAGATGCGAGGGATTGGCAGTCAGGGACAGATGCACCTTGTTGCCGTCGAACTCGCGGTCCGACGAGGCGCCGAGATGGTACTTGACGTCGCCCGAGCCCTCGACCTCGTCGGGTGCGGCCGAGCCGCCCTTGAACTCGTGGAAGATGGCGCGGTGCGGCTTGGCCATCACCTGGGAGAGCACGTTCAGCCGGCCGCGATGCGCCATGCCGAGCACGATCTCCTTCATGCCGAGCTGGCCGCCGCGCTTGACGATCTGCTCCAGCGCCGGGATCAGCGCTTCACTGCCATCGAGGCCGAAGCGCTTGGTGCCCTTGTACTTGACGTCGATGAACTGCTCGAAGCCTTCGGCCTCGACCAGCTTCTGCAGGATCGCCTTCTTGCCGGTGGCGGTGAAGGTGATCTCCTTGTCGGCGCCCTCGATGCGGGCCTGGATCCAGGCCTTTTCCTCGGGGTCCGAAATATGCATGAACTCGACGCCGAGCGTCGAGCAATAGGTTCGGGTCAGGATTTCCAGCATCTGCCGGATGGTGCCGAATTCAAGCCCGAGCACATTGTCGAGGAAGATCGGCCGGTCATAGTCGGCTTCGGTGAAGCCGTAGTTCTCCGGCGACAGCTCGTTGTAATCCTCGAGCGGCTTGGCGATGCCGAGCGGATCGAGATTGGCGTGCAGATGGCCGCGCATGCGGTAGGCGCGGATCATCATGATGGCGCGCACCGAATCGCGCGTCGCCTGGTGCACGTCGGCATCGGACAGGACGACGCCGTTGGTGACCGCCTTGTCCTTGACCTTCTTTTCGATCGTCTTCTCGACGATGCCCCAATTGCCGTCGAGCGCCGACACCAGTTCGCCATTGGCCTGCAGCGGCCAGGAGGGCTTGGCCCATGAGGCGCCGTTGGCGTTCCTGCGCACATCGCCGGAATCGTCCTTCAGCCCGGCGAAGAACTCCTGCCATTCGGGATTGACCGAGGCGGGATCGTCCTCATAGGCGGCGTAGAGCGCGTCGATGTAATCGGCGTTGCCGCCATAGAGGAATGAGGTGAGCGAAAATTGGTCGTTGGCCTGATCTTGTCTTGCCATTTTTGTCCGCGGAGCCTGGCTCCGTCTCCTGTTTTTGGAGGGGAGTAGGGCAGTAGGGGAGTAAGGCAGTAGGGAAAGCAGGCGGTTGCCGCCGCTCGTCCCGTTCTTCCTATTCCCCTACTGCCATACTGCCCTACTCCCTTACTGCCTTAACCCTTGATCGCCTCGACCAGCGTCGTGCCTAGCCGCGCCGGCGAGGGCGATACTTTTATCCCAGCCGATTCCATCGCCGCGATCTTGTCTTCCGCGCCGCCCTTGCCGCCGGAGATGACCGCGCCCGCATGGCCCATGGTGCGGCCGGCCGGCGCCGTGCGCCCGGCGATGAAACCGGCCATCGGCTTGCTTCGGCCACGCTTGGCTTCGTCCTTGAGGAACTGCGCGGCGTCTTCCTCAGCGGAACCGCCGATCTCGCCGATCATGATGATCGACTTGGTCTCGTCATCGGCGAGGAACATTTCGAGCACGTCGATGAATTCGGTGCCCTTGACGGGGTCGCCGCCAATGCCAACGGCGGTGGTCTGGCCGAGGCCGACATTGGTGGTCTGGAACACTGCCTCATAGGTAAGCGTTCCCGACCGCGAAACAACGCCGACCGAGCCCTTGCGGAAGATGTTTCCGGGCATGATGCCGATCTTGCATTCGTTGGGCGTCAGCACGCCCGGGCAGTTCGGCCCGATCAGCCGCGACGTCGAGCGGTCGAGCCGCGCCTTGACCTTGATCATGTCCATCACCGGGATACCTTCGGTGATGCAGATGATCAGCGGGATCTCGGCCTCAATCGCTTCCAGGATGGCCTCGGCGGCACCCGCCGGCGGCACATAGACGACGGAGGCGTTGGCGCCGGTCTTTTCCTTGCCCTCGGCGACGGTGGCGAAGATCGGCAGGCTCTCGCCCTTTGCGCCGGTCCACGTCTCGCCACCCTTCTTCGGGTGGATGCCGCCGACCATTTTCGTGCCGTGATAAGCCAGCGCCTGTTCGGTGTGGAACGTGCCGGTCTTGCCGGTCAGGCCCTGCACCAGCACCTTGGTGTTCTTGTCGACGAGAATGGACATTTTTTTGCGACCTGATCAGTGATTGCGGAAGGGGTTCATGGCGACCACGGAGCCATAAGACTGCCCGTGGTTGAGGTCTTCGGTGTAGAGTATCTTGACGCCAAGGCGCTCGGCGGCGGCGATGATGGCGCCATCCCAATATGAAATCTGGTAGCGTTGCGCGTTCGCGATGCCCCGCATTACAACGGCGCTATCCAGATCCTGGCAGGGCTTCATGGAGATCGCGGCGACCCATTCGGCCGCCTTCGCCGGCGCCAGTGTGACCTCAGCTCGCTTGGTCACGTTGACATAGAACTCCTGCAGCACCTGTGCGGAGGTCGAATAGTCTTCCTTGGCGATCAACTCCACGGCGCGCTCATACTTCGCGCGCTCGGCCTTGTGTCCGATGGCGGCATAGACGAGGATGTTCGTGTCGAGGAAGCAGTCAGCGATCATAGAGAGCTTCCCGGTTCCATTTCTTGCCACCCATGTCGCCTGCCGCCTCGCGGGCGAGCCGCAGAAGGGCCTGCCGTGCCTCGTCCTTGGCGTACCGCTTGGCGGCCACTGCCGAGAAAAACTCCCGCACCATGGCGTTGACGGTCGTTCGCTGTTCGGCGGCTGTCAGCTTGACCTGCTCCAAGACCTCGTCTTCGACTGCCAGAGTGATGTTCTTCATTTCTCTTTTCTCCTGCGCCTACTTCACACAGTATATGTGTAACTGTGTGGCAGTCGCAAGTTCGTTACAGCCGCTTCAGGTCGGCGACGGTGAGGTCGCTTTTGGCATTGCCGGTGTTGAGCGTCGTTGCCGGCTCGAACATCAGCACCACGGGTTCCGCGGTCAGCGAACGCGGCCGGTGCTCGACACCGCGCGGTACGACGATGAAATCGCCCTCGCCGAGCTCGACCGGACCGTCGCAGAAATCGATGGCGATACGCCCGCGCAGCACGAGGAAGGCTTCGTCCTCATTGTCATGCGCATGCCAGTCGAACATCTCGCCGAACTTGGCGACCTTCGCCTGGCTGTCGTTGACGTCGCCGGCGATATGCGGATCGAAAACCTTGCTGATGGTCCGATCGGCCGCCTCGACGAGGTTTATCTTGCGCGGAGGCATCCGCTCAGCCCTTCACCGCCGCCACGATCTTCTTGGCTGCGTCGTCGAGATCATCGGCCGACACCACGTTGAGGCCGCTGTCGTTGATGATCTTCTTGCCGAGCTCGGCATTGGTGCCTTCCAGGCGCACCACCAGCGGCACTTCCAGCCCGACTTCCTTGACCGCGGCAATGACGCCCTCGGCAATGATGTCGCACTTCATGATGCCGCCGAAGATGTTGATCAGGATACCCTTGACCGCCGGATCCCTGGTGATGATCTTGAACGCCGCCGTCACCTTCTCCTTGGACGCGCCACCGCCGACATCGAGGAAGTTGGCCGGCTCGGCGCCATAGAGCTTGATGATGTCCATCGTCGCCATGGCGAGGCCGGCGCCGTTGACCATGCAGCCGATATTGCCGTCGAGCGCGACATAGGCGAGGTCGTATTTCGACGCCTCGATTTCCTTTTCGTCCTCTTCGGTTGTGTCGCGCAGTTCGAGCACGTCGGGGTGGCGGAACAGCGCGTTGTTGTCGAACGACACTTTCGCGTCGAGCACGCGCAGCCGGCCGTTCTTCATGACGATCAGCGGGTTGACCTCGAGCAGGCTCATGTCCTTCTCGACGAAGGCCTTGTAGAGGATCGGGAACAGCGTATCGCCGTCCTTGGCCGCATCGCCGTCGAGCTTGAGCGCGCCGTTGAGCGCCTTCAGGTCGGCTGCCGTGACGCCTTTTTCCGGATCGATGGCGACGGTGATGATCTTTTCGGGCGTGTCATGGGCGACCGCTTCGATGTCCATGCCGCCCTCGGTCGAGACGACGAAGGCGATGCGGCCGACCGAACGGTCGACCAGGATCGACAGATAGAGCTCGCGCTCGATGTCGGCGCCGTCTTCGATGTAGAGGCGGTTGACCTGCTTGCCGGCCGGACCGGTCTGCTTGGTCACCAGCGTGTTGCCCAGCATCTCGTTGGCGTTGGCGATGACGTCGGCCACCGATTTCGCCAGCCGCACGCCGCCCTTGGCGTCCGGGCCGAGCTCGCTGAATTTGCCCTTGCCGCGTCCGCCGGCATGGATCTGGCTCTTCACCACATAGAGCGGGCCCGGCAGCGCCTTGGCGGCGGCTTCCGCTTCGCTCGCCTTGAACACCGGCACGCCTTCGGCCACCGGCGCGCCAAAGCTCTTCAGCAGCGCCTTGCCCTGATACTCATGGATGTTCATCTGGATGGTCTCCGGATCGACTGGGGGTTCACTTACTGGAGATTCATTTGGAGGCGAGTTGCGGCGCGATCTTGACGCAGGCCTCGGTCAGGCCCTGCACCGTCGCCACAGAGGAGTCGAACATCTTCTGCTCGCTCTTGTTGAGTTCGATCTCGATGATGCGCTCGACGCCGCCGGCGCCGATCACCACGGGAACGCCGACATAGGTGTTCTTGACGCCATACTGGCCGGAGAGATACGCCGCGCAGGGCAGCACGCGCTTCTTGTCCTTGAGATAGGCTTCGGCCATCGAGATCGCCGAAGCGGCCGGCGCGTAATAGGCCGAACCGGTCTTGAGCAGGCCGACGATCTCGGCGCCGCCGTCGCGGGTGCGCTGCACGATCTGGTCGAGCTTCTCCTTCGAGGTCCAGCCCATCTTGATGAGGTCGGGCAGCGGAATGCCCGATACCGTCGAATAGCGGATCATCGGCACCATGGAATCGCCGTGGCCGCCGAGCACGAAGGCGGTGACGTCCTCGACCGAGACCTTGAATTCCTCGGCCAGGAAATAGCGGAAGCGCGCGCTGTCGAGCACGCCGGCCATGCCGACGACATGGCTGTTGGGCAGGCCTGAGAATTTCTGCAGCGCCCAGACCATGGCGTCGAGCGGGTTTGTGATGCAGATGACGAAGGCCTTCGGCGCATACTTCTTCAGCCCGGCGCCGACCTGTTCCATGACCTTGAGATTGATGCCCAGAAGGTCGTCGCGGCTCATGCCGGGCTTGCGCGGCACGCCGGCGGTGACGATGCAGACGTCGGCCCCTTCGATGCCGGCATAGTCGTTGATGCCGGTGAGCCTGGAGTCGAAGCCATCGACAGGCGACGACTGCGCGATATCGAGCCCCTTGCCCTGCGGGATACCTTCGGCAATATCGAACAGCACCACGTCGCCGAGGTCCTTGAGGCCGATCATGTGAGCGAGCGTGCCGCCGATCATGCCAGAGCCGATAAGCGCTATCTTGTTGCGTGCCATGTGAGGATGTTTTCCCTTTGTCGGTGACGACGTCTCAAATCTCTGGTGATTTGATGGCGGCGTCGAAGAAGAGGCCGGAATGCTGCGGGGAACCGCGAATTTTCGCCGCACCCAATAGCCCCGGCACGGAAAGAATTCAAACGATTATTTTGGTGTCAGTATTTTCAATCGGTTAGATCATTTGGGATTTACGTAAACGTCAAAGTTTGTAAGCCGACTTGGGAAGAAATAGCCGACGAAGATGGAAATCGTAAGGCTGGATGCAGGCGATGACGCCCTTGTGATGGCGGTCGCCAAATCTCCCCCTTGAGGGCAGGCTATCGCATATGGAATTCCTGAGATGTCTGCCCGGCACGTACCCCCACGCCTAACCCCTCCCCACAAGGGAGAGGGAGACTTCCGTTGGCGCTGGCCCAGGAGCATCGCCTGTCTTTTCGGCGCCAAGAAGAATTAAAGGCACGCGGCAGCGTTCCCTCCCCCTTGTGGGGAGGGTTAGGGTGGGGGTTCTTCTTCGCAAGAATCCATGTGCGATAGCCCTGCCCGCAAGGGGGGAGATGTCACCGAAGGCGACAGAGGGGGTCGCCGCGCGTGAAGCGCTGGCGCCATCTGTGCCGCGCCCGGTCGAACCAACCCCCTCTGGCCTGCCGGCCATCTCCCCCCTCAAGGGGGGAGATCGATTGCCACGCGATTTCGCCAATCTTCAACGAAGCAGGAATGAGCGGGGCGCCTAAGCTGCCAATTGCTTTCTTTAGGCCTGCGCCTGCGACGCTTCCGACACCGCCGGCTTTCCTTTCTGCCGCTCCGCCCAATCCTCCAGCCAGTCGCGGCTTTGCATCTCGATCAGCCGCGATGCGGTGCGCTCGAACTCGAAGACTTCGACGCCGCGCTTGGCTGCATAAAGTGCTTGCGGCGGCGCTTCGGCGCTCGCCACCAGCCGCATACGATGGTCGTAGAGCGTGTCGATCAGCAGGATGAAGCGCTTGGCCTCGTTGCGCTTGCCTTCGCCGAGCACCGGGACGTGGTCGATGAAAATGGTTGAGAAGCGCCCGGCGATCGCCAGGAAATCACGCGCGCCAAGCGGCTTCTCGCAGAGATCGGCGAAGGAGAACCGCGCCGCATCGCCCGCCGCACGCGGCACGATCACCTGCCGCCCTTTGAGGGCAATCGATGTCTCGGCGGTCGGCGCGCCCCGCGTCATGGCTTGCCAGGCCTCGTCGAGTAGCTGGTCCGCCGCCGCGTCGGCCGGCGTCACATAGACCGGTGTCCGGGCGAGCTTGTCCAGCCGGTAGTCCTTGTCGGCATCGAGCGCCAGCACCTGTGTGTGCCGCTCCAATATGCCGATGAAGGGCAGGAAAAGCTGGCGGTTCAGCCCGTCGCTGTAGAGGTTTTCCGGCGCCACATTCGAGGTGGCGACCAGCACCACGCCGCTGGCAAACAGCGCCGAAAACAACCTGGACAGGATCATCGCGTCGGCAATGTCGGTGACCGAGAACTCGTCGAAGCACAGCACCCAGGCTTGCTCGGCAAGGGCCTTGGCCACCGGCGGGATCGGATCGTCTTCCCTGACGTCGCCATTCTTGCGCGCCTGCCGGTGCTTCTGGATACGGTCCTGCACGTCGGCCATGAAGTCGTTGAAGTGGACGCGGCGCTTGCGCCGCACCGGCAGCAAGTCGAAGAACATGTCCATCAGCATGGTCTTGCCGCGGCCGACGCCGCCATGGATGTAGAGGCCTTTGACGGCCTCATGCGTCTCGCGCTTGCGGGCGAACAGCCAGCCCAGCGCGCTCGACTTATGCGCCAGCCGCTTGGCCGAGATCTCATCGGTCAGCCGGTCGAGCGCCGCAACGATCCGTTCCTGCGCCGGATCGCGGTCGATCGTACCGGTTTCCACCAGATGGTCGTAGCGCTGCCTAACGGTCGCATGGGTCTGGAGGCCGTCACGCAGATGCATCGGTCACGTCGTTCTGGAGCGATTCCGGGAACCGGAATTGCGTAAAACAAAAACTATCTCGTAAGCGAAATCGGCTGGCCGTTGGAAGTCTGGCCGTCGAATTTCGAGCCGCCCGAGGAATAGAGCCGCGCCAGCGCACCGCCGCTCTCGTCATAGAGCGTCAGCTGCTTGCCGGCGACGTTCCACGACTTGATGCCGTCCATCGGCGCCGGGCAATGCAGCGGACCGGCGCGGAAGCCGGCGCCGAATTTGGTCTGCGGTGTCGCCACCTTGCAGCTCTGGCCCGCAACGCTGGCGTTCCAGACACCGGCGACGCTGGCGGCGGTCACGTCCGAAGCGCCGGCCGGCGCCGAACCATCCGAAGGCAGCGCGGCGACCTGCGTGTTCGCCGGAGCGGTCGGGAATTGCGAAGGGTCGGTGGTGCCGGGCGATGCCGGCGGCGGCAGTTGGTTCGCCGTCACCTTGCCGGCGGGCGCGGCCTCCAGCGGTGCCGGCTGCTGGTCATCCATCGAGGAAAAACGTGAGGTCGAACAGCCGCTCGCAACGAGCGCCGCCAGCGATACGGCCACCAGACCGGTTTTCGAAAAAGTCATTCCAACCTCCGTCGGATCCGGCTGGGGGGAAGCCGTCCGCACAATCTCACCCCCACCAAGATGGAGAAGGTGGCGAAATTTCAACCCGATATGGTTAAAATACAGTTTGCAGCCAGAAGTGTTGCAATTTTATCGCAATGGGGACGGCTGACCGCTTGTCGCCCGTCGCTTGGGAATTCCGGTCAACACTTCGTCGGTGGACGCTTGCGCGAACCGCCTTAGCGCCTATGTCTGGAAACGAAACCCTGCTGGAGCCGCAAATTGGCCGCGAGAAAGACTGCCGCCAATCGCTATTACAGCGGCCCGCCCAGCGACCATTTCGACGGCGCATTGTTCTTCAATCCCGACGGCCAGCCACCCGGCCGTTTCGCCGACCTGCTGAAATGGCAGTTGAATGGCCAGCGCTCGAAATGGCCGGCGAGCGATGCAAGTCCCTTTCCGCAGGCGAAACCGACGGCTCGGGTCGAGGGCGCTGCGCTGGAAGTGACCATGGTTGGTCATTCCACCTTGCTGGTCCAGACGGCCGGTCTGAACATTCTTACCGATCCGGTGTGGTCGCTGCGCGCGTCGCCGCTTTCCTTCGCCGGACCAAAACGCATCAATGCGCCAGGCATCGCCTTTGCCGACCTGCCGTCGATCGACCTCGTTCTGGTCAGCCACAACCACTATGACCATCTCGACCTCGCCACGTTGAAGCGGCTGAAGGCCGGCCACGACCCGCTGGTGCTCACTCCGCTCGGCAACGACGCCATCATCGAAGCCGCCGTGCCCGGCATGCGACTGTCGGCGCATGACTGGGGCGACAGGGTCGAGATCGGCAATGGCGCCGCCGTCCATGTCGAGCCGGTGCATCACTGGTCGGCGCGTGGCGCCCGCGACCGGCGCATGGCGCTGTGGGCCGGCTTCGTCGTCGAAATGCCTGACAGCAAGCTCTATTTCGCCGGCGACACCGGCTTCCACGATGGCATCAACTACCGGCTGATGGCTGAGAAACATGGCGGTTTCCGCTTCGCCATCCTGCCGATCGGCGCCTATGAGCCGCGCTGGTTCATGGCGCCGCAGCACCAGAACCCCTGGGAGGCGGTGCAAGGCATGGCGCTGTGCAATGCCGCCCATGCCGCCGGCTGCCACTGGGGCACTTTCCAGCTCACCGACGAGCCGATCGACGAGCCGGCGCGCAAATTGACCGAGGCGCTTGACGATCAAGGCATCCCCCGCGAGCGCTTTCGCGCCTTGCGGCCGGGTGAGGTATGGGATGTGCCGGAGCACATAGCGCCCTGATCGGTTTCGACGGAACCCCAGCGCGGCAACCGCGTTTTCATGTGGTTGAAAAATCTGCCGGTTTGCGAGGCATTGCCATGCTCAAATGGATCGTCGTTCTCCTGATCGTCGCCGCGGCGGCGAGTCTGCTCGGCATGCCGGCGCTGGCAGGTGCCGCCGCCACCGGTGCGCGCATCCTTATCGGCATCGTTCTGATCATTTTCCTGCTGATGGTGCTGGGCATTTTCGCCGTCACGTAAGTCCGGCGCTTTCGCCGTGACCAAGCGGCTGCGCACTGGTAATTCCTGCCCGTTTCCGCCATATAGCGCCAAACGGATACGGAATTTTTCGGAGCAATGGCCAGCACCGCCCCTTTCGCCAAGATGAACGGCATCGGCAACGAGATCATCGTTGCCGATATGCGTGGCCGTGCCGATCGGGTGACGGCGGCGGCGGCGATTGCGCTGAATGCCGATGCCGCGACCAGCTTCGACCAGATCATGGCGATCCATGACGCCAGGACGCCGGGCACCGCCTTTTTCATCGACATCTTGAATTCCGATGGAACCAGCGCCCAGGCCTGCGGCAATGGCATGCGCTGCGTCGTCCAGGCGCTCGCCGCCGAGACCGGCCAGAAGATCTTCACCTTCGAAACCGTGGCAGGCATCCTCAATGCGCGCGAACATGCCGACGGTTCGATCTCGGTCGACATGGGCACGCCGCGCTTCGGCTGGCAGGATATCCCGCTGGCCGAGGAGTTCCGCGACACCCGGATGATCGAGCTGCAGATCGGCCCGATCGACGCGCCGGTGCTGCATTCACCCTCGGTCGTCTCGATGGGCAATCCGCACGCCATCTTCTGGGTCGACAATGACGTCTGGTCCTATGAGCTCGACCGCTTCGGCCCGCTGCTCGAGAACCACCCGATGTTCCCCGAGCGCGCCAACATCACCATCGCTCAGGTTACTTCGCCCGAAACGATGATCATCCGCACCTGGGAGCGCGGCGCCGGACTGACCAAGGCCTGCGGCTCGGCCGCCTGCGCCGCCGTCGTGGCCGCTGCCCGCACCAACCGGACCGGCCGCAGCGTCAGTCTGTTGACCCCCGGCGGCGGCATGCTGCATGTCGAATGGCGCGACGATGACCACGTGGTCCTGACGGGCGCCGCCGAATGGGAATTTTCCGGCAGCTTCGACCCGTCGAACGGGACATGGGCCCGCGACACCGAAAGCGCGGCCTGATGTCCGCTCTGCCCAAGAGCCCGATGTCCCAGGGCATCGATGTCGTCACCTTCGGCTGTCGGCTCAACACCTATGAATCGCAGGTGATGCGGCGCGAGGCTGAAAGTGCCGGTCTGGGCGCGCTGGAAGGTGGCGCCATGATCTTCAACACCTGCGCCGTGACAGGCGAAGCAGTGCGCCAGGCCAAGCAGGCGATCCGCAAGGCGCGCCGCGACAACCCGCAGGCGCGCATCATCGTCACCGGCTGCGCCGCGCAGACCGAGCCTGAAAAATTCGCCGCCATGGACGAGGTCGATCTCGTGCTCGGCAATGAAGAGAAGCTGAAGGCCAACTCCTATCGCGCACTGCCGGATTTCGGCGTCAACGACACCGAAAAGGCACGCGTCAACGATATCTTTTCGGTGCGTGAGACCGCAGGCCACATGGTCGACGCCATCGAGGGCCGGGCACGCGCCTTCGTCCAGGTGCAGAATGGCTGCGACCACCGCTGCACCTTCTGCATCATTCCCTACGGCCGCGGCAATTCGCGCTCGGTGCCGATGGGCGCCGTGGTCGAGCAGGTCAAGCGGCTCGCCGGCAACGGCTATGCCGAGATCGTTCTGACCGGCGTCGACATGACATCATTCGGCGCCGATCTGCCGGGCGCGCCGAAGCTCGGCAGGCTGGTGAAAACAATCCTGAAACAGGTGCCGGACGTGAAGCGCCTGCGGCTGTCCTCCATCGATTCGATCGAGGCCGACGACGATCTGCTCAACGCCATCGCCACCGAGCCGCGGCTGATGCCGCATCTGCATCTGTCGCTGCAGTCGGGCGACGACATGATCCTGAAGCGGATGAAGCGCCGGCATCTGCGCGACCAGTCGATCCGCTTCTGCGAGGATGTGCGCAAGCTGCGCCCCGGTATCGTCTTCGGCGCCGACATCATCGCCGGCTTCCCGACCGAGACCGACGAAATGTTCGAGAACTCGGAAAAAATCGTCGAGGAGTGTGGCCTGACCCATCTCCACGTCTTCCCGTTCAGCCCACGCGAAGGCACGCCTGCCGCGCGCATGCCCCAGCTCCGCCGCGAATTGGTCAAGCAGCGCGCCGCCCGGCTGCGCGCCGCCGGTGAAGTTGCGTATATCAGGCATCTGTCGTCGCTCACCGGTACGCGTCAGTCGATCCTGATCGAGCGCGACGGCCTTGGCCGCACCGAGGGTTTTACGCTTGCCGCACTCGGCACGGGCGCACCGGGTGAGATCGTCGAGGCCGATATATCAGGCCACGATGGTAGCAGGCTGATCGCGGCGCCCCTCGCCGCCCGCGCGGCCTGAGAAACGCAAAGCATGGCTGGTTTTTTCAAGAAGATATTTTCGTTCGGCAAGAAAGAGGTGGTCGAGGAGCGGGTCGACGAGACCGCCCCGCTGCCGCCGATCAAATGGGAAGCGCTCGAGGCGCTGAAGCCGGCGGCCGAGCAGGTCGTTCCGGAGTTCTTGAAGCGTGACGAGCTGGAGCGCGAGGCGGAAACTGCGCCGACGCCGACGACGGTCGAGCCGGAAGTGATCCCCGCGCCGGAATCGGCGCCTGTCGAGAAGCCGGTGCCCGAGCCGGCACCGGCCATTCCGCCAGCACCGGAGCCGACTATTCCCTCCGAGCCGGAACCCCTGCCGGAGCCCGAGCCGGAAGAAGAACCCGCGCCCGAGACGCCTGCCGAGCCGCCGGCGCCCGAGGAGATACCAACACCTCCCGCCGTTCCGGAGCCTGCTCCCGAACCGCAGCCGCAGGAGGTCCCGCCACCCGCGCCGGCCGAGCCGGAGATCGTCCCGTCACGCCCGGAACAGCAGCCGGAACCGGAACCGGTCGAAGTGCCGACGCCTGCCGAGGTTCCGGCCGAGACACCAGCCCCGATCGAGGTGCCGACACCGGGGCCGGCCCCTGCTCAGCCATTATCAGAGGTCAGCGCCGCCCCTCATCCGCCTGCTGGCACCTTCTCTCCGTCTGAAGACGGGGAGAAGGAAGAAGTTTCAGCACCGACGCCCGAAGCCCCGCCTGCCGAAATCGCACCTCCCATTCGCCAGCCGGCGCCGATCGAATCGCAGCCGGTCATTGCGGAAATTGCGCCCGAGCCGCAGTCTCTTCCACAACCCGCGCCGGAGCCAAAAGCCGCACCCGGCAAGGTGACCGTCACCAAGAAGGTCGAGCAGAAGGCCGAGCCACAGAAGGCGCCGGAGCCGGCACCGAGGCGCTCATGGTTCCAGCGCATGAAGGACGGGCTTGCCCGCTCCTCCAAGGAGCTCACCGGCAACATTGCCGGCGTCTTCACCAAGCGCAAGCTGGACGAAGAGACTTTGCAGGACCTTGAGGATGTGCTGATCCGTGCCGATCTCGGCATGGAGACGGCCTTGCGCGTTACCGACGCGCTGGCCGCCAGCCGCTACGGCAAGGACGTCTCCGACACCGAGGTCCGCGCCATCATGGCGGCCGAGGTGGAAAAAGTGCTGGCCCATGTCGCCATGCCGCTGGAGCTCGACCTTTCACACAAGCCGCATGTCATCCTGGTGGTCGGTGTCAACGGCACCGGCAAGACCACAACTATCGGCAAGCTGGCCGCCAAGCTCACCGATGGTGGCCTGTCGGTGATGCTCGCCGCCGGCGACACCTTTCGCGCCGCCGCGATCGAGCAACTGAAGATCTGGGGCGAGCGGACGAAATCGCCTGTGATCGCCTCAAAGATCGGCGCCGATGCCGCGGGACTGGCCTATGACGCCTTCGAGAAGGCCAAGGAGGCCGGTTCCGACGTGCTGATCATCGACACCGCCGGCCGCCTGCAGAACAAGACTGAACTGATGGCGGAGCTCGAAAAGATCGTCCGCGTGCTTGGCAAACTCGACCCGGAAGCACCGCACACCGTGCTGCAGACGGTCGACGCCACCACCGGCCAGAACGCGCTCAACCAAGTCGAGATCTTCCGCAATATCGCCGGCGTCAACGGCCTGGTGATGACCAAGCTGGACGGCACGGCGCGCGGCGGTATTCTGGTGGCGATCGCGGCAAAGCACAAATTGCCGGTCTATTTCATCGGCGTCGGCGAACAGGTCGACGACCTCGAACCTTTCTCGGCAAGCGAATTCGCCAGGGCGATCGCTGGAGTAGCTTAACAAGCATGTCCCAAAAAGTTGCAGACTTTTTGGATCAGATCATGCGCAAGAAAGAGATTCCATGAACCCACCCATTCTCGAACGCGATCCGTCGGACCCGCAGAAGCAGAAGAAGGAAGGCGTCAATCCGCTGCTCAAGCTAGTGCTGGAGCTGGGTCCGTTGATGGTGTTCTTCTTCGCCAATGCGCGCGGCGGATGGCTGGTGCAGAAATTCCCTGTTCTGGCCGAGTTCGGCGGGCCGATTTTCGTCGCCACCGGGCTGTTCATGGCCGCCACGGCAATCGCCCTGATCGCCTCGTGGCTGCTCACCCGCACCTTGCCGATCATGCCGATGGTGTCGGGCGTCGTCGTCTTCATCTTCGGCGCGCTGACGCTCTATCTGCAGGACGACATCTTCATCAAGATGAAGCCGACCATCGTCAACACGCTGTTCGGCGGCGTGCTGCTCGGCGGGCTCTACTTCGGCAAGTCGCTGCTTGGCTATGTCTTCGATTCGGCCTTCAGCCTCGACGCCGAAGGCTGGCGGAAACTGACCTTCCGCTGGGGCCTGTTCTTCCTGTTCCTGGCCATCGTCAATGAGGTGGTGTGGCGCAATTTTTCCACCGACGCCTGGGTTACTTTCAAGGTCTGGGGCATCATGCCGATCACGCTTCTGTTCACCTTCAGCCAGATGCCGCTGATCCTGCGTCATTCACTCGAGGACAAGGCCGGCAAAGAAGAGAGAACCGGAAAGTAGAAAAAGCGGTTCTGCGTTCGTGAAACAATGAACCGTTCTGGGGAGAGGGACATGGAATTCATCACCACGCGCGACCAGTTGAGGACGATCTACAAGACGCCACGGCCGACCGACGGTTCTATCCGCAAGGAGCTGAAAAAACTTGACGGCCATTGCCGCTCCTTCATCGGCAAGAGCCCGTTCGTGCTGATCGGCTCGTCCGACGGTGCCGGCAATGCCGACGTGACGCCGAAGGGCGACAAGCCGGGCTTTGCCACCGTTCTCGACGACACCACCATCGCCATTCCCGATCGGCCCGGCAACAACCGGCTCGACACGTTGGAAAACATTCTCCTCAATCCCTCTGTCGGGCTGCTCTTCCTCATTCCCGGCATGAACGAGACGCTGCGCGTCAACGGCGATGCCCGCATCACCGTCGACGCAAATTTGCGCGAACGGCTCGCCGTCGACGGTAGGGAGCCGCAAAGCGTCGTCGTGGTCAGCGTCAAGGCCGCCTACATGCACTGCGCAAAAGCCTTCATGCGCTCGGACCTGTGGAAGCCGGAAACCTGGTACGACCGCGCGACGCTGCCGACGCTCGGCCAGATCATGCGCGATCAATTGGCGGTTGCCGATTCCGCCGAGGCGACCGACCGCTGGCTCGACGAGGAATACAAGAAGACGATGTGGTAGGTTTCCGGACGCGATTCGCGTCTGGACCGATTCCATACCTTGCTGAACATCCTTGCCATTTCCGGCAGCCTGCGCGCGGCTTCCACCAATTCGGCGCTGATCGCCGCACTGGCCCGCGAAGCGCCGTCCGGCTGCCGCGTCACCGTCCATGACGGGCTTGGCCGTCTGCCCATCTTCAATCCCGATGATGAGGGCGAGCGGACGCCGCTCGAAGCCTCCAAGCTGATCGATGCCGTCAGCCGAGCCGACGGCCTGATCGTTTCCTGTCCGGAATATGCCCATGGCGTGCCGGGCGGGCTGAAGAACGCCCTCGATTGGCTGGTCTCGCGCGATGCCGCAGTCGCCAAGCCCGCCATGCTGGCACACGCCTCGCCGCGCTCGCTGTTCGCTCGCGCCGCACTGGCCGAGATCATGCGCACTATGTCATTCGCGTTGTGCGAGGATATGCTGGAGATTGCCCTGCTCGGCAAGAAGCCGCCGGAGGTCGAGAGCATCCTGGCGGAGCCGGCGAACCGGCAAGCGATGCGCGATGCGCTGAATGCTTTCGCGGACTTTATCCGCGCCCGTTAAGTGCCGACCCACCACGCATTCGTCATCCTAGGGCGAAGCAAGGAGCGAAGCGACGCGGCGCAGACCCTAGGATCCATGCCGCGACCTTTGCCGAGAATGCATCGGTCCAAGAAGGGCAGCCTAACGTTGGATACTACACGGACCGCCAAAGACAGTATTGCACCGTTGTGCCCTGCTCGAAAGTCGCGGCATGGATCCTAGGGTCTCCGCGACGTCGCTTCGCGACTGCTTCGCCCTAGGATGACGAAGGAAAGGGGCTTCGCCATGCCTTCGAAATCAACCCTTTCGCAGCGTCTCCACATCAGTCTTCCCAACGTACCAATCACGCGCATTGACCTCCTCGAAAACCACCCAGACATCGTTATTGCTCAGCCCGGTGGCGTCCATGATGGCCGCCGTGACCTTTTTGGCGATGTCCGCCTTCTTGCCCGCCGGATCGGCTGATATCACTTCCTTGACGATGCGGATGTTGACGAATGGCATTTTTTCCTCCCGGGATGTTCGTGCTCGCGACCCGCTTCGATGAAACCGTCGAACGGCCGCCAGTGCTCCAGTCTCAGTATGTCTTGGCGCCGTTGACCATGAGCCGCACCATGTAGAGCGACGTGGTGCCGGCGATGTAGAGGCAATTCAGCTTGTTGCCGCCGAACACGCAGTTGGCGGTGACTTCCGGTACCTTGACCTTGCCGATCAGCGTGCCGTCCGGATCGTAGCAATGGATGCCGTCGGCGGCACTGGTCCAGATGCGGCCGTCCTCGTCGAGCCTGAAGCCGTCGAACAGGCCGGCCGTGCAGTCGGCGAAGACTTTCTCGCCCGAAACCTTCTTGCCGCCCTTGCCGACATTGAACACCCGCATATGCGCCGGATTCTGCGCGCCATGCGTGCGGCCGGTGTCGACGACATAAAGCTGGCTCTCGTCTAGCGAGAAGGCCAGGCCGTTGGGCCGGACCATGTCGGTGATGACGGCTTCGACCTCGCCGGTGCCGGGATCGACCCGGTAGACATGGCAGGCGCCGATTTCGCTCTCGGCCCTGTCGCCCTCATAATCCGTATCGATGCCGTAGCTCGGATCGGTGAACCAGATAGAACCGTCGGATTTCACCACCGCGTCGTTGGGCGAATTCAGCCGCTTGCCCTTCCATTTGGCCGCGATCGTGGTGACCGAGCCGTCGAACTCGGTGCGGCTGACGCGGCGGCCCGAATGCTCGCAGGTGATCAGCCGGCCCTGCCGGTCGACGCTGTTGCCGTTCGAATTGCCGGACGGCTGCCGGAAGACGCTGACATTGCCGTCGGTCTCGTCATAGCGCAGCATGCGGTTGTTGGGGATGTCGGACCAGACGACATAGCGGCCGGCGGCGAACCAGGCCGGCCCCTCCGCCCACTGGCATCCGGTGAACAGCTTCTCGACCTGCGCGTTGCCGTTGAACAGGCGCGCGAAGCGCGGATCGAGAATTTCATAATAGTCCGCAGCCGCCATGCTTTTCCTCCCGGCATCAATGACACCGGATCAAGACAGCCGGAGGGACAGAAGGCAATGTGGGTACGCACAGTGTGATGCAAAAGATCGCTTGCCGGCTCTGCGCATGACGTTAATGCATGTCGCCCAAAAGTGGCCCCGGTTTTGGGAGAACGACATGCATAAAAACAAAGACCTGAAGCGCGTCGCCTGAATCCGTTCAAACGCGACGCGCTTTAGCGCCGCATTAATCGGCTATGCGTTCAGCGCAATGGTGCATTGCAACATCTTCTTTTTGCAATGCACCATTACTATGTCATGCTTCGTATCGATCAAGGGAGGAAGAAACCGCCGCCGAAACGCGGCGCCAAAAAGGAACCTTGCTATGATCCTCGACAGTCTCATGACCCGCGCTCGCAACAGCATTGCCAAGCGCAAGCACTACAACCGCCTTGTCGCCGAAATCGACAGCTTTTCCAGCCGCGATCTGGCCGACATGCGCGCCGACCGCTCGGAAATGCTCTACCAGATCCACAAGCAGATCTACGGCTGAGTATTCGATCGCCTCATCACGTTCGCCATCCTTGGGCGTAGCGACGCGTGGCGTTGCGAAGACCCAAGGATGATGCAGCTACGCGTATAGGTGCGTCGCGACGTCAGTTCGACGCCGCCAGCGCCTTGTCGATCTGTGGCAGCAAGAGATCCCTCGCCGTCTCGGGCGTCAGCGGGCCGACATGCTTGTAGGCGATCTTGCCGTCCTTGCCGATGACGAAGGTTTCCGGCACGCCATAGACGCCCCAGTCGATCGCCGCGCGGCCCGCTTCGTCGACCCCTATCGCCTGGAACGGATTGCCGAGATCGCCGAGGAACCGGCGTGCGTTTTCCGGCCGGTCCTTGTAGTTCAGCGCCGCCATGCTGAAACGCTTGTCCTGCGACAGCGCCAGAAGCACCGGGTGCTCTTCGCGGCATGGCGCGCACCACGACGCGAAGACGTTGACCAATGTGACCTTGCCGGCGAAGGTTTTCGAATCGAGCCCCGGCAGGTTTGAGCCCTCCAGCGCCGGCAGGCTGGTTTGCGGCGCAGGCAGGCCGATCAGGGCCGACGGCACTTCCGAAACATCGCGCCCCGACAGCAGCTGCGACAGGAACAGTCCGGCCAGGCCGAGGAAGATCAGCAGCGGCAACAGCACGAACAGGCGACGAGTGCGCGGGGGCGGCGTTTCTGTTTCGATGCTCATGGCTTTGCGACCTTGTCGGAGCGACGCCTCACGCCGGACGCCTCCAGTTCGGCAAGCTCACGCTTGCGCGCCCGCTGGTCGAGCAGGATCCAGCCGATCAATCCGGCCAGCACCACGGCAGTGATGCCATAGGCGGCGGTCACGTAGAGTGCATGCGCGCTCATGCGGCAGGCCCCGCTGAAGTGCGGCCTTCCAAGCCGATCATGTCGCCCAGTCTAGACATGCTTTTCCTTAGCCTCGCTCCGTCGGCTTCGCAATCGGTCGCCGCGCCGCAGTCATACGCCGCGTCAATCCGTGCCATGGCGCAGCGCCAGCGCCGCCGAGACCGGACCCAGCACGCCAAGAAACAGGGTCAGCGCGGCAAGAATGAGGAAGGGCTGCAGAAACGGATCGGGATTCGCGGTCGCCCCATAGCTTGCCGAAACGCCGAAGATCAGCACCGGAATGGTCAGTGGCAGCACCAGAACCGAGATCAGCAGCCCGCCACGCGGCAGCGCCACCGCCACCGCCGCACCGGCGGCGCCGATGAAGGTGATGGCAGGCGTGCCGACCAGCAGCGTCAGCGCCGTGGCGCCGATGCCGAGCGGCTCCATGTTCATGAACAGCCCGAGCAGGGGCGCGGCGACCACCAGCGGCAGCACGCTGCCCGCCCAATGCGCCAGGCATTTCACCAGCACCGTCAAGGCCAGCATGTGGCGATCATTGCCGAGCACCAGGAGATCGAGCGAGCCGTCCTCGCGATCGGCCTGGAACAGCCGGTCGAGCCCGAGCAGGCAGGACAGCAGCGCGCCGATCCACAGGATGGCCGGTCCGATGCGGGCCAGCAGCTTCAGGTCCGGCCCGACTCCGAACGGGATGGTGGCGATGACGGCGAGGAAGAAGATGACCCCGGTCAGCGCCCCGCCGCCCGCACGGATGTTGAGGCGGATGTCGCGGGCGAAGAGGGCTAGCATGGTATGAGATGCTCGCGCGCCATCATCAACCCGTTTCCCCCATCCTCAACTCAATCCCCTCGATCCCCAGCGGCAGATGCGTCGCCGCGACAATCATCCCGCCATCCGTGCAATGCTTGGCCATCAACCCCGCAAACCGCGCCTCCGACGCCTTGTCCAGCCCTGCTGTCGGCTCATCCAGCAACCACAATGGCCGGTGGCTGACCAGCAGTTTCGCGATCGCCGCCCGGCGCCGTTGCCCGGTCGATAGATAGCCGAATGGCAGGTGGCCGATGCCACCGAGCCCGACCGTTTCCAGCGCCTCTTCGACGCCGAGCTGCCCGTCGCCGTTGAAGTCGCGCCAGAAGCGCAAATTCTCCGCCACGCTGAGCGCCGGCTTCATTGCGTTCTGGTGGCCAAGGTAGTGACAGGCCGAGGCAACAGACGGAAACGCTTCGCCCCCGTCTTCAATCTTCATGGCACCCTCGATCTTCACGCTGCCTTGCGCCACCGGCAGCAGCGCGGCGATGACCCGCAGCAAGGTCGACTTGCCCGATCCGTTCGGCCCGGTAACGATGAGCGCCTGACCCTCCTCCAGGGCAAAGCCGATGCCGGAAAACACCGCGTCGCCGCCTCGCTCGCCGCACAGATTTTCGGCGATCAGCCGCATTCCTCGCCTGCCCTGAAACCATGTGTCGCGGCCGCTGCCGCATCGCACAAAATTGCTTTCCAACTGTCTAGAACTATTCCAGAAAATTCTCTATATGCGGTGCATCCGTGCCAGCGGTCGGCACGGGAACAGAATTAGCGCCGAACCAGCGCACGCGCCGCCTTGAACGGCTCGGGTTGCTTGGGAACGGACAGCGGAAATGGCCGTACCCGCACCTTTGCGCGTGATTGCATGCCATCGGCGTCCGTTCCCTTTCAGGCTGAACAGACAAGGATCGCACGTGTCAAAATCCCTCGACAGTTTCAATTGCCGCCGCACGCTGACCGCAGGCGGCGCGGAGTATGCCTATTTCGACCTCATCGAGGCCGAGAAGAACGGCCTCACCGGCATCTCGCAGCTGCCCTATTCGATGAAGGTGCTGCTGGAAAACCTGCTGCGCAACGAAGACGGCCGCTCCGTCACCAAGGAATCGATCCAGGCGGTGGCCGGCTGGCTGACCGACAAGGGCACCGCCGGTGTCGAGATCGCCTATCGCCCGGCCCGCGTGCTGATGCAGGATTTCACCGGCGTTCCGGCCGTGGTCGACCTTGCCGCGATGCGCGACGCCATGGCTTCGCTCGGCGGCGATCCGCAGAAGATCAACCCGCTGGTGCCGGTCGACCTCGTCATCGACCATTCCGTCATCGTCGACGAATTCGGCACGCCGATGGCCTTCGCCCGCAATGTCGAGCTGGAATATGAGCGCAATGAGGAGCGCTACAAATTCCTCAAATGGGGCCAACAGGCGTTCCGCAACTTCCGCGTCGTGCCGCCCGGCACCGGTATCTGCCATCAGGTCAACCTCGAATATCTCGGCCAGGTGGTGTGGACCAACACCGAGGACGGCGAAACGACAGCCTATCCCGACACCTGCGTCGGCACCGATTCGCACACCACCATGATCAACGGCCTTGGCGTGCTCGGCTGGGGCGTCGGCGGCATCGAGGCCGAGGCGGCCATGCTCGGCCAGCCTGTCTCCATGCTTTTGCCTGAGGTGATCGGCTTCCGCCTCACCGGCAAGCTCAAAGAAGGCGTCACCGCCACCGACCTCGTGCTCACCGTCACCCAGATGCTGCGTAAGAAGGGCGTCGTCGGCAAGTTCGTCGAGTTCTTCGGGCCGGGCCTCTCCAACATGACGCTGGCCGACCGCGCCACCATCGGTAACATGGCGCCCGAATATGGCGCCACCTGCGGCTTCTTCCCGGTCGACTCGGAAACCATCCGCTACCTCACAATGTCCGGCCGCAGCGAGGACCGCATCGCGCTGGTCGAGGCCTATGCCAAGGCTCAAGGAATGTGGCGTGAGACCGGCTCGACCGATCCGGTGTTCACTGATCTGCTCGAGCTGGAACTTGGCTCCGTCGTGCCGTCGATGGCCGGACCCAAGCGGCCCGAGGGCCGCGTCGCCCTGGAAGGCATTCCGGAAGGTTTCGCCAAGGCGATGGAGACCGAATACAAGAAGGCCGCCGAAATCTCCAAACGCTACGCAGTCGAAGGCACCGACCATGATCTCGGTCATGGCGACGTCGTCATCGCCGCCATCACTTCGTGCACCAACACCTCGAACCCGAGTGTGCTGATCGGCGCCG
Organism: Mesorhizobium sp. M1342; assembly: GCF_040317955.1. Classification (NCBI taxonomy): domain Bacteria; kingdom Pseudomonadati; phylum Pseudomonadota; class Alphaproteobacteria; order Hyphomicrobiales; family Phyllobacteriaceae; genus Mesorhizobium; species Mesorhizobium sp. M1342. The sequence goes on from NZ_JAMYLI010000040.1 coordinate 54,660, forward strand.
GCCTCCTGGCCCGCAACGCCAACCGCCTCGGTTTGAAGCAGAAGCCATGGGTGAAGACCTCGCTGGCGCCGGGCAGCCAGGTGGTCGCCGAGTATCTGGAGAAATCCGGCCTGCAGAAGGAACTCGATCAGATCGGCTTCAACCTGGTCGGCTTCGGCTGCACCACCTGCATCGGCAATTCCGGCCCGCTGCCGGCGCCGATCTCGAAGACCATCAACGACAAGGGCCTGATCGCTGCCGCGGTCTTGTCCGGCAACCGCAACTTCGAAGGCCGCGTCTCGCCCGACGTGCAGGCGAACTATCTGGCCTCGCCGCCGCTGGTCGTCGCGCACGCGCTGGCCGGCACCGTCACAAAGGACCTGACCACCGAGCCGCTCGGCGAGGACAAGAACGGCGAGCCGGTCTACCTCAAGGATATCTGGCCGAGCTCGGCCGAGATCCAGGAGTTCATCGAGAAGAACGTCACCCGCGAGCTGTTCGCCCGCAAATATGCCGACGTCTTCAAGGGCGACGAGTACTGGCAGAACGTCAAGGCGCCGGAAGGCCAGACCTATGCCTGGGACGACAACTCGACCTATGTGCAGAACCCGCCCTATTTCGCTGGCATGACATCAGGTTTTGGCAAGATCGGCGACATCAAGGGCGCCCGCGTGCTCGGCCTGTTCGGCGACAAGATCACCACCGACCACATTTCGCCGGCCGGATCGATCAAGGCGGCCTCGCCGGCCGGCAAATACCTCACCGACCACGGCGTCGGCGTCGCCGACTTCAACCAGTACGGCACGCGGCGCGGCAATCACGAGGTGATGATGCGCGGCACCTTCGCCAACATCCGCATCCGCAACCACATGCTGGGCGAGAACGGGCGCGAGGGCGGCTACACCATCCACTACCCGTCGAAGGAAGAGGAATCGATCTACGACGCGGCGATGGAGTACAAAAGGGAAGGCGTGCCGCTGGTTGTCTTCGCCGGCGTCGAATACGGCAACGGCTCGTCGCGCGACTGGGCTGCCAAGGGTACCAATCTCCTTGGTGTCCGCGCGGTCATCGCCCAGTCCTTCGAGCGCATCCATCGCTCGAACCTGGTCGGCATGGGCGTTATCCCCTTCGTCTTCGAGGAAGGCACCTCATGGGCATCGCTCAACCTCAAGGGAGACGAGCTGGTCGAGATCGACGGCTTGAGCACCATCAAGCCGCGCCAGACGATGATCGCCAAGGTCACCTATGGCGACGGCACGGTGAAGAATGTGCCGATCATCTGCCGCATCGATACGCTGGATGAGCTCGATTACTTCAAGAACGGCGGCATCCTGCAATACGTGCTGCGCGATCTGGCGGCTTAAGTACGGGAGTAAGGGAGTAGGGAAGGTGAAGACCTATTCCCCTATTCCCCTATTCCCCTATTCCCCTATTCCCCTATTCCCCTATTCCCCTATTCCCCTATTC
>NZ_JAMYLI010000041.1:0-49405 GCF_040317955.1 Mesorhizobium sp. M1342
TGACCAGAACCCTCATCAGAAGCGCCCATCCGTAACATGCCTGGGGAACAGACCCTTGATGTCGTAGATGACGCCCGGGGTCTTGCAAAGCGCCTGCAGGCCGTCGACGCCCAGCGCGCGGAACTGCCAGTGGCCGACGGCCACGATAACGCCGTCATAGCGCTGATCGGGAATGTCCTTCATGCTGGCTATGCCGAAGGCACGCGCGCATTCCTGCGCGTTGACCCAGGGGTCCCATATGTCGATGCCGGCATTGTATTCCTTCAGTTGGGCAACGATATCGGCGACCTTGGAATTCCTCAGGTCCGGACAATTTTCCTTGAAGGCCGCGCCCATCACCAGAATCCGGCTGCCAACGACAGGTATTCCCTTGCGCATCATCAGGCGGGCCGTCTGATCCGCCGCGTGCTGACCCATGCCGTCATTGATACGGCGGCCGGCAAGAATCACCTCCGGATGATAGCCGAGTTCCTGGGCCTTGTGGGTGAGATAGTAGGGATCGACCCCGATGCAGTGGCCGCCGACGAGACCAGGCGTGAAGCGCAGGAAATTCCATTTGGTGCCGGCGGCTTCCAGCACTTCGGACGTGTCGATGCCGAGCTTGCCGAAGATAAGCGACAGCTCGTTCATCAGCGCGATGTTGAGGTCGCGCTGAGTGTTCTCGATGACCTTGGCCGCTTCGGCGACCGCAATGCTCGAGGTACGGTGTGTGCCTGCCGGCACGATCGAGGCATAGAGCGCATCGATACCTTCGGCCGCTTCCGGCGTCGAGCCGCTGGTGACCTTGACGATCGTCTGCAACCGATGCTCGCGGTCGCCCGGATTGATGCGCTCGGGACTGTAGCCGAGGAAGAACCCCTCATTGTAGCGCAGGCCCGAATGTTTCTCGATCAGCGGCGCGCACACCTCTTCCGTGCAGCCGGGGTAGACCGTCGATTCGAAGATCACCACCGCGCCTGGCGATATGACCTCACCGACCAAAGTCGATGCCATGATCAACGGTTTCAGATCCGGACGGTTGGCCCTGTCGATCGGCGTCGGAACCGTGACGATGAAAATCCCGCAATCGCGCAGATCGGCCTTGTCTGTGGTGAATGTCAGCCGCGACGCAGCACTGATCTCATCACTGCTGGCTTCCAGCGTATGATCGTCACCACGCCTCAGCGCGTCCACCCTCGACTGGTCGATGTCGAACCCGACGACATCCCTGGTGGCGCCAAAAGCGACCGCCAGCGGCAGGCCGACATAGCCAAGCCCGATGATCGCTATTTTCCTGGAGGCGAGATCCATCTGCTTCCTGCGCTTGCTATTCCAGAGCCATGCTTCGCATTGGTTATCGCGCACCAAAGCCGGTAAGCATCGTTTTCATTGTCTTGAGGGTTATCAAAACGTCCAGCCAAGGCGAAAAGTTCTTTATGTAATAGAAATCATAGTGCAATTTTTCCATAACGTCATCGACGGCAGCCACATGCCCCTGATTTACTTGTGCCCACCCACTTATGCCTGGCCTGACGATATGCCTGTAGCGATAGAATGGCAGCTCAGCCTCGTACCACTGTGACAGCACGACAGCTTCCGGTCGCGGTCCGATCCAACTCATTTCGCCACGCAGGATGTTGATGACCTGCGGCAGTTCGTCGATCCTGGATTTTCGCAGGAAACGCCCGACTCGGGTGATGCGATCATCATCGCGCCTGGTGATCGCCCTCTCCTTGTCGCTGCCGGCGTCAGAGTGCTGGCGCATCGAGCGAAACTTGTAGACCGTGCAGATCTTGCCCCGGTAGCCCATGCGCTGCTGGCGAAACAGCGCGGGACCATCGGAATCCAGCCGGATCAGCAGCGCTATCAACGCCAGAACCGGGGAAAGAACGATAATCAAGACAAGTGCCGAGACCCAGTCGGCTGCCTGCTTGATCTTGAGATAGGCTTGGTTCGGATTGAGTGAACCAAGCGTGTTTTCCGACAGGTGCTCGATCTCGACCCGCCCGGTCAGCGACTCGCTGACCTGCTTGACGTGGTATACGGGCGTTCCCGAAAGGGCCCGATCCGCGATGTATCGTTCCCATTCCGCGCCAAGATCGGCACGCAGATCAACGACCACGCCGCTGGCTCTTTCGATTATCGTACTGGTCGACTTGATCCAAAACCAATGCACACCCGGTAACGTCTTGAGGCGCTCGACATCTCCGCCGGGAATCACGACGAGCCGGTACGGATCGAGGCGCCGCGTCAACAGGCTCAGGCCGAAATACCAGAGCGTGGACTGCGTGAAACTGGCGGCGGCTTGAAACCGGCTGTACTCGAACCGAAAAAAGAAGATGGTCAGGAAAACAGCCCCATAGGACAGGGCAAATGTCGGCAAGATGTAACTTGCCGCGGCCACGCCCGGGAAATTTCCGATGCGGCGATAGGACAAGAAGCCCACAAGGTGCGCGATGACCGCAGCGGCCACCGTGACCTGAAGACTGGCCGAATAGATAAATTCAGGATTGAAGACAATCCGGATGATCGCCGGCGCAAAAATCGCGAATGTCAGTCCGCCAAGCAGTTGAAACCGAATCCTGAACAGGAAATGCCGGCTTCCGACAATAGTCGACGCTGCGACATTCAACGTCTTCCCCCCTTCCCCGAAGCTGCCGTGTCGGCGACAGACCAGCGCGATAGTGCATCTGACCTAATCGCTCACAACAACGAATCGGACGTCTCGCCCCCCGGCGATTCGATACAGTCGAAGACCAAGAGCTACGACAGCGCGGCTGCACCAGCAAGCATCTATTTCTTAGGTCAACAGTTCGGGAATTGAAAAGCCTAGGCTAATAAAGCGGCTTGATGATCATTACTGAAGATGTCGCAGCGTCTAGGGCGATATAACCGACAATCTATCGAGGTTGGCGGACACCAGACCGGAAATCGGCCAGTCACGCCGCTCCGGCCAGTGGCTTGATTGCCCCTGGCCGTTTCTTCGATCGCGCGCTTCAGCCGCGCTTGAGCAGCGTCCAGACGGCCGGCACCAGGCTTGCCGCCAGAGCCACCTTGATCAGGTCGCCGACGATGAACGGCACGACGCCGAACTGCCACGACTTTTCCGGACCGATGAGCAGCGCCAGCCAGGCAAAGCCCATTGCCATCATGACGAATTCGGCAACCAGCATGGCGTTGAAAAGCTTGATCGGATGGCGGTCCCAACCGCGATCCGCCGCCCAGCCGACAATGGCCGCCATGACCACGAAGCCGGCGAGATAACCGCCGGTCGAGCCGAGCATGTAGGCAATGCCGATGCCCTTTTCAGGCGTGCTCTGGAAGACGGGGAAGCCCATGGCGCCCTCGGCCATGTAGAGCAGCAGGGTGGCGACGCCGAGACGCATGCCGAAGGCGGCGGCGATCAGCAGCACGGCCAGCGTCTGCATCGAAATGTCGACCGGCCCGAGCATAACCTTGGTCTTGGCCGACAGGGTCAGCACAAGCGTTCCGGCGATGGCCAGGAAAAGCTGCGTTGCCAGCCGCGCCGCGCCATTTTGCGGCAGAGCCAGAGAAACAAGCGGACGCATCGTAGTTGCAATTGCCATGGTATTTCCCCAATCCGATTGCCGCACACCGATGTTCGCGGCCTCACATCCTCCTATATTGGCTTGCGTGTTATGCGGCAATCGGTTTTGCCGTTTCCCGAAACAAGGCACCGATGCATGGCACTGAAATTCGATACCGGCTTCGACCCCTTCTATGGCCAGGGGGTGAACGTCGCGCCCGATGTCCAGCGCATCACGGCCCGCAATCCAAGCCCTTTCACCTTTCACGGCACCAACAGCTACATAATTGGCCGCGATACGCTGGCGGTGATCGATCCGGGGCCGGATGACGAGGCGCATCTGCGGACCCTGCTCGGCGTGATCGCAGACCGGCCGGTCAGCCATATCTTCGTCAGCCATACGCATCGCGACCACTCCCCGCTGGCGGCCCGGCTGAAAGAGCGCACCGGCGCCCTCGTGCTGGCAGAGGGGCCGCACCGGCCGGCAAGAGCCCTGCATATCGGCGAGACCAATGCGCTCGACGCCAGTGCCGACACGGCTTTCGTCCCTGATGTCGCCCTGCCCGACGGCGAGGTGGTCGACGGCGACGGCTGGTCGATCAGGACGGTTCTGACCCCGGGCCACACCGCCAATCATGCGGCATTCGCGCTGGAAAGAATTGGCGCGCTGGAGGGAACCGGCATCCTGTTTTCGGCCGATCATGTCATGGCCTGGGCAACCTCCATCGTCGCCCCGCCGGATGGAGCGATGGCCGACTACATGGCCTCGCTGGATCGCTTGATCGAACGCGGGGACCGCTTGCTGTTGCCCGGACATGGCGGGCCGGTGACAGCACCGCGCGCTTTCATGCGCGGGTTGAAGACGCATCGCAAGATGCGCGAGCGCGCCATACTGGAGCGGGTCAGAGAAGGCGACCGGACGATCGTGGACATGGTCAAGGCGATCTACAGGGACACCGACCCGCGGCTGCATGGTGCCGCCGGATTGTCGGTGCTTGCCCATCTCGAGGATCTGACGGCGCGCGGCCTGGTTGTGACCGATGCCGCACCGGCCATCGACGGCATTTTCACGCCGGCCGGATAGGCTATCGGCGCCATTCGCTCTAGAACCGGCTGGAGCGCTCTGCTGGCTGAGGCGACTTCAAGCCCTGGCAAGAGCATTCGGGATCCGTTGGAAGACGTGCCGCGGTCTCCAGCGCAACCCGCGAGGCTGTCATAGAGAGGCTCGGCAGCACGTGCTCCTGCAGCAATTTCTGGCGCTCGCGGTCCATATAGTCGTTGAAACCGGCCGTGACGAACGCCAGGGGCACGAAACAGGCGCCGATCTCGCGCGATAAGGTGGCCTCAGGGGCGATCGAGTGGTTGAGCACGTCCGCTCCCATGTTTCGATATGCCAGAGCTTCGGCGGGAGTTGTCAGTCGCGGCCCGTAGCAGTGGGCAGCCACCAACTGCTGCTCGATGCCATGGACGCGGCATTCGGCTGGCCAATGGCGCCGGGCGGTCTCGGCCAACAATGCCGCACATCTTGGACATACGATCTGCTTGCCCGAGCAGTCGAAGCTCTGGCGGCCGGGAAGCAGTGAAAACGGGGTCTGCGTCAGTTCGAGGATATCGGCGTTCACCACCATGTCGCCGGGCTTGATAGCCTTGTTGACGGCGCCAATGGTCGAGCAGGAGAGAATCTGCTTTACACCCGCACTCATCAACACCCAGAACGCGCGGCGATGACAGGAATGGTCGATATGGTCTCGGGGATTGCCGTGCGAATACATGCACAGGGCACGTTTCGTTTTGCCCTCGACGGTAATAGATGCATCGAATTCGAGCAGCTTCCAATTGTCGCTGGGACCGAAAGGCGTTTGGAAACTCATGTCTCGCTGCAAGGTGCGGACGCCATCAACTTCGACATCTTCCGGAAAGGCGAGACCCCAATTCGCCGATCCGGTGATGATCGCCAACCCCACTTGGGGTATGTCCGTTGAATGATCGGCCAGATCGTCGGCTGCATGATGATTGTTGGGCATGTTTTCAGTCTCGCTCAGGATTTTTGGCGAAGGGTCACGACCAGGACAACGACCACGACGATGACGGTCCACAAGGTCGAAATCGCCGCGATGGTCGGGTCGATCTGATCGCGCAGCGACAGGAACATGAGCTTCGGCAGCGTGCTGTTTTGACCACTCGCGACGAAGATCGAAATGACGGATTCGTCTAGCGAGGTCAGGAAGGCCATCAGTGTGGCCGACAACAGACTGATCTGAAGTTGGGGGACAATTATTCCGCCAATGGCTCTCGCCCAGTTTGCGCCCAGGCTGCGCGCCGCCTGAACCTGGTTCCAGTCAAAGCGGGCCAAGGCGGGCAACAACACAATGCACGCGACCGGAATGGCTAGTACCACATGTCCGACCAGGACACCGAACAGCGTTCCGACAAGACGTTGCGCCGCCAGAACAAAGAAGAGACCGATCGCGAGCAGGATCCCCGGCACAATGGACGGGGTGAGCAGAACGCCCTGAATGGTTACGGCGGCCTTTCCGCCGAGCCGGTTGATCGAGATGCCGGCCAGAAGCCCCAGCGGCACTGTGATCATCGCTGTCAATGTGCCGAGGATCAGGCTCGTCCTGAGTGCGGCCATCCATGTCGCCGAACCGAAGAAAGTCTCGTACCAGCGCAACGAGTATGCGCGCGGTGGGAACTCGAGAAGATTGGACGCCGAAAAGGAGAGCGGGACGACGACGAGCGTCGGCAGCATCAGGAACGCCATAACGAGCGCACAAAAGCTCCACAGGAGGATGCGGGCCAGCCTGCTGTCTGGATAGGCTTCAAGCATGGGCTGTGCCGATGCTGCGTCCGGCAATGAGCCGCCGCGCAGCCAGGAACATCACCCCCACCAACGCCATAAGAACGAGGAGCAGAATGCCCAGGACGCTCGCCGAGCCCCAATCCTGGAAGGTCGATAGCGTGCGCTCGATCCGGGTGGAAAGCGGATTTACCTTGCCGCCGCCAAGCACCGCGGGCGTGATGAAGAACCCTATGGTGTAAATGAAGACGATGATCGAACCCGAGAAGATGCCGCCGGCCGAAAGCGGCAGGATGACCGTGCGGATCGTTTGCCCGAGAGTGGCGCCCATGCTCGCCGACGCGCGGACGAGGTTTGCATCGATATCGCGCATCGCCGCATAAACGGGCAGCAGAAAAAGCGGCAGCATGTAGTGAACCATGCCGATCAGCGTTCCCGTGAAATTGTAGACCAGCGGCAATGGCTCAGCTGTCAGGCCTGAACCCGTCAAAGTTGCGTTGATCAGGCCATCGCGCCGCAACAGCACGAGCCAGCCATAGGTGCGCACCAGAATGGAGGTCCACAACGGCAGCATGACGAAGGCCATCAGCAAATTGGCCACCCTTGGTCTGGCGCTGGCCAGGGCGAGCGCCAGGGGAGTACCGAGAAGAATGCAGATCGCCAGCGTGCCCAGGGACAGTTCAAGGGTTGTGACCAGTGCCGACCATGTCAGCCCGCTCGAAAGCACCTTCTCGTAGTTGCCGACGGTGTACTCGCCCCCCGTGGTCAGGAAGGATTGCCGGATGATCCATAGGATAGGCATTATCGCCGCCAGTCCGACGATGAACAGCGCAGGCAGTGAAAGCGAGAGGAAGAACCGCCGCTCGCGTCGCGCGTCTGCCGCGAGCGCAGGATCGGCAAGGACGGTCACGCTACCACTCCCGGTATCGCGTGAACTTTCGCTGCTGGTGCATAGGCGGTCACCCGCTGACCGGCGGCAAGTTCGGCGCAGCCGCTGGCCAGCGCCGCCGGAATGCAGACAAGTATCTCTTGCCCGCCGTCAAGCGCCAGCGTCAAAAGCCAGTTCTCGCCACGAAACGCCTTGGCGCGCAGCGTTCCCTCAAGGGCCACCCCGTCTGGCCCGACGAGCTTCGCATCAAGATGGAAGCATTCCGCGCGGATCATCAGAGCTTCGCGTGACGCATCGGCGCCGTCTATTCTGCGCGCCGAGCCCGGGGCCACAATGTTGGCCTCGCCCATGAACTCCGCGACGAAGCGGGTCGATGGACGATCATAGATCCGCTGTGGCGTATCGATCTGCTGGATGCGGCCGGAATTCATCACCGCGATCCTGTCGGACATGATTAGCGCTTCGCGCTGGTCATGCGTCACATAGACCGTGGTGATCCCCAGATCATCGTGCAGACGCCGGATCTCGTACTGCATGGTTTCGCGCAGGTTCTTGTCGAGCGCCGACAACGGCTCGTCCATCAGCATCACGCGTGGCTCAAAGACGATCGCCCGCGCCAACGCCACCCGCTGGCGCTGGCCGCCGGACAATGCGGCAATGTTGCGCTCCGCCAAACCTTCAAGCTTCACGCGGGCCAAAGTGTCGAGTGCCCTCTGGCGGGCCTCGGCTTTCGGCGTCTTGCGCAGCACCAACGGATACTCGACATTTGCCAGAACGTTCATGTGGGGAAACAGGGCGTAGTTCTGGAAGACTATGCCGATGTCGCGCTTGTTGGGGGCCAGGCGGGTAATGTCCCGATCGTCCAACAAAAGTTTACCGGAATCGGGCCGGACAAATCCGGCCAAAGCCATGAGCAGCGTGGTCTTGCCCGATCCGGACGGCCCCAAGAGCGTGAGAAATTCGCCAGCCTGAATGTCGAGCGAGACATCGTCCAGCGCGACGTAAGATCCGTAGGTCTTGCGCACGCTGTCGATGGTGATCGGGAGCGACTTCATCATGTGCTTCAGCCTTAAAGCTGAGACTCAGCGGGCCATCATCTCATCGAAGGTTTTTTGAGCAGCTTCGCCATTCTTGACCCACCAGTCCGCATTCGAAAACACCGAAGTGCCGGCATTTTCAGGCGCGGTCGCAAGGGTCTTCAGACGGTCCTCGGGAATAAGGCCACCCTCATAGCCAGCAGGATTGACCGGGCCATAAGCGATGAAATCGGTCAGCTTCGCCACGCGCGCGGGCTGTGTCATCGCCGCGATGAGTTTCATGGCCGCTTCCTTGTTCGGCGCCCCCTTCGGTACCCCGAGGCAATCCGTACCGATGACGGAACCCTTGAACGTGTAATCGACCGCGCCGCCATCCGCTTTCACGGTTTGGGCCCGCCCGTTCCAGGTAACGACCAAATCCGCCTCGCCATCTTTCAGCAACTGCGCGGACTGAGCTCCCGAAGTCCACCACACCGCGACATTTGGTTTGATCGCTTCAAGCCGCTTGATCGCGCGATCCAGGCCCTCCGGCGTGCTGAGCACGGAATACACGTCGGCCGGTGCTACGCCGTCCGAGAGCAGCGCGATCTCGATCGAGTCCTGTGCATTGGCGCGGAGGGCGCGACGGCCCGGAAATTGGGCAACATCCCAGAACTCCGCCCATGTCTTTGGCGGGTTCTCGCCATAGGTTTTGGTGTTCCAGGACATGACGGTGCCATAGGAGTCGAACGGATAGCAGTAGTCGGACTTTGCGCCATCCGGCACGGCCTTTGGATCGATGATCTTGTAGTCGAGCGGCTCCAGCAGCGACTGTGCGGCGGCCTGCGCGCCCTCCGGTGAGCCCAGGTGAATGACGTCGGTTGTGACCGCGCCCGAGGTGACCTGCATCTTCAGGGCGGCCAAGCCGTCGCTGAGGGTCTCCTCGCGGACATCATAGCCAAGCTCTTTTGCAGCGGGGGCCCACATGGCTTCCTTCATGGCGTTGCCATAATCGCCGCCCGCGGTCGTGATGGTGACTGATTGGGCATAGACCGGCACGGCGGCCGAGAATGCTAATGCCGTCAAGGAAATGCGTAACCAAGACATAGGTTCTCCTCCCTAGAATTTGTTGAGACGCGCTCAAAATGGCCAATTCTTGACAATCGTAACGTTACGATTGCATCCAATTGCAGGAGAGTCAAGCTGCTTTAGCGAGAGCTTGGATTGACCGTGAGGTAGAATTCGGTCACGTAGTGGAAGTCAGCAAATCAGCCGGCGCTTTCGCAAATGAGGTCGGGCGACATGACCAACCTGAAACAGATCGCGGCGGAACTTTCCCTTTCGGTCACCACGGTATCCCGCGCGCTGAAGGATGGGCCGGAGGTTCATCCCGCCACCATCGCTCGCGTCAAGGAAGTGGCGCAGCGGGTCGGCTATGTGCCAAATCATCATGGCTTCGCGCTCAAAACTGGCCGCACGCTGACGATGACAGCAATATACCCGATGGAAACACAAGATCATCTGTCCGATCTGTTGAAGCTTCCGTTAATCGAAGGCATGACGCTGGCGGCGCGGCAAGCGGGTTATAGCCTATCCATCTACTCCACCACGCCCGATGATGATCCCATCGAGAGTGTGCAGCGACAGCTTCAGGCGGGCAGCACAGACGGACTGATTATCACACGCATGGTCTCGGGTGATCCGCGCGTTAAGCTATTGCTGGATAGAGGCATGCCATTCGTCGCGTTTGGAAGAACTGACCTGGATACAGCATATCCTTATGTCGACATCGACAATGAACAGATTGCCTACGAGGCGACCCGGCGGCTCATGGACAAGGGCTGCCGACGCATTGCGCTGCAACTTCTCGTTCCCGGCGACCAGGCGAGTGCCATGCGTCTTTCCGGGTATGGAAGGGCAATGGCCGAGGCTGGTATTCCGATCGACCAGTCGCTGATCGGTCATGGAATGTTCACCATGGAATCGAGCGCAGCCTGGTTCGATCGCATGCTGGCCTGGTCAGATCCGCCGACGGGCTTGGCATGCGCCAACGAACTGGGCCTTCTGGGGGCATTACACGCTCTCGGCAGAAGAGGTCTCGCGCCAGGGAGTGACATCCACATTGTCACTCGGGACAGCACGCGGCTATCGCGCTTCCTGCCTGCGAAGATCGGCGTTCATTTCGTGGACATAGCGGGTGTCGGACGCAAACTTGTCGAAGTCCTGGAGAGCCGGATCGCCAATCCGATTGGACCGGTCGCGACAGTCTTGTTCAAAGGAGAGTTCGACCCTGGCGAATAGCCTCCCCTGGGTCTCATTCGACCGGAGCGGCGCCAACCTGACCGGCGACTTCCTGGTCGAGTTCCGCGAGAAATTCGGTGATGCGCGCCGCATTGTCGCCGAGGTCGTAGCGGCCGTAGCGGGATGCCGACCGCATGTCGACGATGACCGTGTCGCCATCGTCCGTCACGCGGATCGCCACGTCGGCGGGAAGGCCGATCACGAAGCCCTTGGCGACGGCGGTGATGGTCACCTCGCTTTGCCCGGCGAGATCGGGATAGGGTTCCGACAGCTCCCAGTCGCGCCGGTCGAGCACGGTTTCGACGGCATTGACGACGGTCTCGAACGGCAGGTCGTAGCTGCGTGCGCTGACCAGCGGATAGCTATCGGTCTGCAGCCGCTGTTCCCCAGGCGTCGACGGCGCAAGCACGTTCATATCCTTCCTCCGGTCGCTCACGTCGAGCGCCGGCGGTTCGTCGAAATCCGTCGAGATATCCCTGAGCGGCGGATAGATCGTCGCCCAGTAGGCGGCGACGCCATAGGGTGCGAGCACCAGCAGTGCCAGCAGCGCGCCGACCGTCAGGTCGCGACCGCCGCGGTCGCCGAAATTCCAGAGCCGCGAAAAGGCAAACCCGGCAAACAACAGCGCCATCGCCGCCAGCAGCGCGACAATGCCCAGCACCCACAGAAAGACAGGTGTTTCGACGAGATCGAAGCGATGGCCGACGAAGACCGTCAGCAGCAGCACCAACGAAAAAGCGGCCGTGCGCCGCGACCAGCCGGCCGCCTTCGACGTTTGCCGTTCAGGAATGCTAACCATCGTTTTCCGTGCTGCCCCAACCCGAACGGAGACTTAGTGCCTTTTTGCGATGGCATGAAGCCGAAACATGCACCATCGCGTCAATCCGTCGGCAGGCGATAGTCCTTGAATTGCTGGCGCAAGGTGATCTTCTGGATCTTGCCGGTGGCGGTGTGCGGAATTTCACCGACGAAAGCGACATCGTCCGGCATCCACCATTTGGCCACCTTGCCGTCCATGAAGTCGAGAATGTCAGCCTTGGTCGGTTCCTTGCCCGGTTTGCGGACGACGACCAGCAGCGGCCGTTCGCCCCATTTCGAATGCTGAACGCCGATGGCTGCCGCCTCGGCGACATCGGGATGGCCAACAGCCAGATTCTCGAGGTCGATGGTCGAAATCCATTCGCCGCCGGACTTGATGACGTCCTTGGCGCGATCGGTGATCTGCATGTAGCCGCCGGCGTCGATGTGGGCGACGTCGCCAGTGTCGAACCAGCCATCCTCATCGAACTGCTCCACGCCGGCGCCGCCATAATAGGCACGGGCAACGGCCGGCCCACGCACTTTCAGGCGGCCAAAAGTCTTGCCGTCCCAAGGCTGCTCGTTGTTGTCGTCGTCGGTCACCTTCATTTCGACGCCGAAGGGCGGATGGCCCTGTTTCTGCTGGACATCGAGCCGGGCTTCGCCCTCAAGACCGGCATGGTCCGGCTTCAGGGTGCACAGCGTGCCGAGCGGCGACATTTCGGTCATACCCCACGCATGGATGACCTGGACATCGTAGTTCTGCTGGAACTTGGTCATGATCGCGCGCGGGCACGACGAGCCGCCGATGACAACCTTGTTCAGATAGGGAAGCTTCTTGCCGGTCTCCTCCAGATGCTGCAGCAGCATCATCCAGACGGTCGGCACGGCGGCGCTGAAGGTCACCTTCTCGGTGTCGAGCAATTCATAGATCGAGGCGCCATCCATCTTGCAGCCGGGCATGACCAGCTTGGCACCGATCATCGGCCCGCTCTGGCCAAGGCCCCAGGCATTGGCGTGAAACATCGGCACGACAGGCAGGATCGTATCGCGCGACGACAGTCCCATGGCGTCGGGCATGGCAGCGATCATGGCGTGCAGCACGTTCGAACGATGGCTGTAGACGACGCCCTTGGGATCGCCCGTGGTCCCGGACGTGTAGCACATGCCGGCGGCGGTGCTTTCGTCGAAGGTCTTCCAGGCGAAGTCGCCATCCGCCTCGTCAAGCCAGTCTTCATAGGCGACCGCGTTGGGCAATGTCGTCGGCGGCATATGCGCCCTGTCGGTCAGCACGATCACCTGTTTCAGCGATTTTACGGCGCCGGCGATTTTCTCGAGCAGCGGCACGAAGGTCAGGTCGACGAAGACTGCCTTGTCCTCGGCATGGTTCATGATCCAGACGATCTGCTCGGGAAACAGCCGCGGATTGAGCGTGTGGTAGATGGCGCCGATGCCCATGATGCCGTACCAGGCCTCGATATGGCGTGCGGTGTTCCAGGCCAGCGTCGCGATGCGGTCGCCCAGCCCATAGCCGTCGCGCTCCAGCCGCTGGGCGACCTTCAGGGCACGACGATGGATGTCGGCGTAAGTGGTACGCACGATCGGCCCCTCGATCGAGCGCGTCACGATCTTACGCACGCCATGCTGCCGCTCGGCATTGTCGATGAGCTTATGGCAAAGCAGCGGCCATTCCTGCATCAGTCCCAGCATTCGGTCCTCCCTCACGCTTTTGCGTTGTGCTTTTCGGGCTATTGTGGAGCGAACCGGCCGATTGTCCAGCCGCCAGCACCACCCAGCGCCGCATTGGTGGAAAACCGCCACAATCCGGCCATCGTCCGCGTTAAGTTTCGTTAACGGGCAAAGGGGTGCGATTGGCGACTGAAAGAGGTTCGCATGGACGCGCAGCTCGACGACAAGGCTCTCGAGAGTACGCTTGCCGAAAGTCTGGCCGATGTGGTGCCGGACACAAAGACTGTTTCCGAAGATGAATTTGTTGAAGTTGTCGGCGGCGCGCTGGAAGCGGTCGGCGGCACGCTGCTGTTCAAGATGTGCGTCCAGAATCAGGGCGAGGACCAGCACGTCGCGGCCGCGTCAGTCGGCGATGGCGGAAACCGCCAGTTCCTGCTGCTCACCTTGCCTACCGGCGGCGGTTCCTTGAAGGTCGAGACCGTATCGAGAAGCAGCAACCCGGTCGCCGGGATCGCTGCCGCCTATGCCGGTCTCATGGACGTGTTCAAGGCCGCTGCCTGACAGCTGACGACAAGTATCTCGAGGGTTCCAAGGCGCGGTCCATCGGCGTCGGCAAGGCAAGTTTTGCGTGCTGGATGGCGATAGCGGCTTGCACAATGCGCTTGCGCGACACACCTTTAAGTCGACGCAAGGAGAGCCCCCGCATGGATCAGATCGCCAACCCCGCACCCGGTTTCCAACGCAACCCGGACAAAATCATCACCATCGAGCCCTATGCCGGCACCGTTACCGTGCGTGCCGGAGACGTGGTCATCGCTTCAACAGCGAAGGCCAAGGTGCTGACCGAGGCCCCCTATCCGGCGGCGTTCTACATTCCGTTCGCCGACATCGATTTCGGCAAGCTCGGCCGCACCGACCACTCGACCCATTGCCCCTACAAGGGCGATGCAAGCTATTGGAGCGTGCTGCCTGCCGGCGAGACCGGCCAGAACGCCATGTGGGCCTACGAGCGGCCTTTCGACGAAATGGCTGAAATCCGCAACCACGGCGCATTCTACGCCAGCAAGGTCACGATCGAAGCCAAACCAGACTGAGCCCACGCCGACGGCATCGAGATCCGCTCGGCTGGCCAGTCACTCCGTCGTGCCGTTGTTGCCGATGCCTTCGGCATCGTCGAGCCGCACAAAGGTCAAGCCCTTGGCCTTGAGCGCCAGCAGCCCCTGCACCACGCCTTCGCCGGCCGCATGGGTCGGCTGGTTGATGTGCGAGATGATGACGTCGCCATCCTTGGCCGCCGCGATGCGCCGGGCGGTCTCCTTGGCGCCGAGCAAAGAGCCACCGTCGCCGTTTATCGAGAAACCCGCGACCTTGAAGCCAAGCTTGCGGATCATGGCGATTGCCGACGGGCTGTATTCGGCGGTTGCGCCACGGAACCATTTCGGCGCCGGCTCGCCGGTCCCGGCAAGAGCGGCGGCTCCCGATTCGACCTCGGCCAGCACCGCGTCCGGGCTGCCGGCGCTGCGGATGCCATAGATTTTCCGCGGCGTGTCGACCGCCGGAATGTGGTGGCCGCCGTGATTTTCCAGTTCGAACAGATCGGGATGCGCCCGCATGATCTCGACCGCGGCGGCGTTTCGCCTCAGCCAGATGCCGGTGACGAAAATGGTGGCGGGAATCTTGTTGTCCACCAGCGCCGAAAGGATCCGGTTGTCGGTCTGTCCACCGCACGCGTCGAGCGTAAGCGCCACACGGCCGGCTCCGCTCGCCTGCGACTTGATGTGCAGCGTCGGCTCGACGAGCGGCGCGGCATGGCTGGCGGATGCCATCGCCCACGACAGGGCGATCATGCAGAGATTTTTTTGCAGCAGGCGCATCAAACCGATTCCCGGACCCGTCATTTCAAGCAGGCATCCCAACGACCCGCATGAAGGCGGAAATCGGGATGGTGCATAGCTGAAAAGCGCTCCGCGACAATGTGACCGTTCCTGTGGGCGACAGGTCATTCCACCGCGTCGAGAGCGGTCGTGCATGCGGCGCATGATCTCAGATGGCGTGTTCCAGTTTCATTTCGGTGCGCGAAAGAACCTCGCGCACCGCATCGACCACAGGCTTGACCTCCAGGCCCCAGACGCAGCATGCTTTGCTCGGATCCGGCGCGCGGCAGAGGTTTTCGGCCATGCAGGCGCAAGGCATCGGCGGCTGGAGCGAGATGCTGGGCACGCCGACGGGACCCCAGCGCGACGGCTCCGTCAGACCGAACAATCCGACAACCGGGGTTCCGGTGGCTGCGGCCATGTGCATCGGGCCGCTCTCATTGCCGAGAAACAGCCGAGCCTGTTTCAGCAACGCCAGCAGGCTTTCAAGCGACAGGTCACCGACGAGATTGACGACCGAGGGCGCGGTTCTGGCGACGATACGTTCGGCGATCTCGCGCTCGTCCGGGCCGCCCACCAGGACGACATCCAGGCTGGTCTCGCCGGCAATCTCGACGATCACTGCTGCAAACCGCTCCGGCTGCCAACGTCGGCCCTCGAAGCTTGCACCCGCATGCACGGCGATGAATGCGTTTGGCCGCAGATGGTGCTT
Source organism: Mesorhizobium sp. M1342 (assembly GCF_040317955.1). Lineage (NCBI taxonomy): Bacteria > Pseudomonadati > Pseudomonadota > Alphaproteobacteria > Hyphomicrobiales > Phyllobacteriaceae > Mesorhizobium > Mesorhizobium sp. M1342. Next base: position 15,606 of record NZ_JAMYLI010000041.1, read on the forward strand.
ACCCAGCAGCGCCAATGCTTTCGCCGTCTCCGATGGCAGCGGCTGAAGGTTCGGAATCACCGTGCGAAGTTCGATGCCGAGCGCTTCGAGCGGCGAGAGGTAGCGGTACAGGAAATGCTGACCATCAAAGCCGTAGGGCTTGGCAAAGACATTGGCGGGTTGCCGCTCCAACATACGCAAGGGTCTTTCGGAAGGATTGTAACCGACACGGGTCTTGGCGTTGACGAGCCCGGTGACCATGCGCGACGTCTTCGAATCGGTCAGGTCGATGGTCAGGTCGAAACGGAAGCGGCGCAACGCCCGCACCATGGTGTAGAGCTCCTTCCCGCGCTCCAAGGGCGTTCCGCGCATGCGGTCGCGCCTGAATGCGACCACCTCGGAAGCGATACCATGGGCCATGACGAAGCTCTCGAAGCGGGCCTCGCACAGAAAGACGATGCTGGCGCCGGGGAATTCGAGCCGCAGGTTCTTGGCGAGCGCCGAGGCGAGGACGAGATCGCCTATAAACTTGGTTTGGATGACCAGGATCGAGTGGAACGGCGCGGGAGAAATCTGCAGCATCTGTTTCCGGGAGCAATTTGCGGATGGCCGCAAATTGGGCAGGAACAATGTCGAGATTACGCGACGCCGCCAGCACGTTCGCGTGAATTGCCTTACAAAACGGTAAGCTGGATGGATCCTATCCTCGGCCTGCCTTCGCAACCAGCACCGCTGCCTGCGCGGCCGCCAGCCTGGCGATCGGCACGCGATAGGGCGAACAGGACACGTAGTCGAGGCCGACCTCTTCGCAAAAGCGGATCGAGGCCGGATCGCCGCCATGTTCGCCGCAGATACCGAGCTTGATGTCGGGCCGCGTCGCCTTGCCCTTTTGCGCGGCCATGCGCACCAGTTCGCCGACGCCGTCGATGTCGAGCGAGACGAACGGGTCCTGATCGATAATGCCCTTCTGGCGGTAGGTTTCCAGGAACGAGGCCGCATCGTCGCGCGAGATGCCGAAGGTCGTCTGGGTCAGGTCGTTGGTGCCGAAGGAGAAGAATTCGGCTGACTCTGCAATGACATGGGCACGGATCGCGGCACGGGGGAGTTCAATCATGGTTCCCGTGAGATAGTCGATCTTGACGCCGGTTTCCTCCATGACGCTCTTGGCAACCGCATCGATGCGCGCCTTGACGTAATCGAGCTCCTTCACCAGGCCGACCAACGGCACCATGATCTCGGGGACCACCAGGGCGCCAGCCTTCCTGCCGGCCTCCACCGCCGCCTCGAAAATGGCGCGTGCCTGCATCTCGGCGATCTCGGGATAGGAGACAGCCAGGCGGCAGCCGCGATGGCCGAGCATCGGGTTGAACTCGTGCAGTGCCTCGGTGCGCTGCCTGAGCTTGTCCGGCGACACCTTCATGGCGGCGGCGACCTCGGCCACTTCCTCCTCGGTCTTGGGCAGGAATTCGTGCAGCGGGGGATCGAGCAGGCGGATCGTCACCGGCAGGCCGGCCATGATCTCGAACAGTTCGAGGAAGTCCGAGCGCTGCATGGGTAGAAGCTTGGCAAGTGCGGCGCGCCTGTCCTTTTCGGTGTCGGCCAGGATCATCTCGCGCATGGCGACGATGCGCTCGCCGTCGAAGAACATGTGCTCGGTGCGGCAAAGGCCGATGCCTTCAGCGCCGAAGGAACGCGCCATGCGCGCGTCGAGCGGCGTTTCGGCATTGGTGCGCACCTTCATGCGACGCACGGCGTCGGCCCATTCCATGATGGCGGCAAAATCGCCGGAAAGTTCCGGCTGCAACATCGACACGGCGCCCTTCAGCACCTGGCCGTTGCTGCCATCGATGGTGATGATATCACCCTTGCGGAAGGTCGACCCCATCGCCATCAGCGTGCCGGCCTTGTAGTCGACACGCAGCGAGCCGGCCCCGGAGACGCAAGGCTTGCCCATGCCGCGTGCCACCACCGCGGCGTGGCTGGTCATGCCGCCGCGCGTGGTCAGGATGCCTTCCGCCGCATGCATGCCGTGGATGTCTTCGGGGCTGGTTTCGATGCGCACCAGGATCGCCTTGCGGCCCTGCGTCTTCAATTCCTCGGCGTCGCCGGAGGAAAAGACGATCTCGCCGGTGGCAGCACCGGGCGACGCCGGCAGGCCAATGCCGATGACATCGCGCGCGGCCTTGGGGTCGATGGTCGGATGCAGCAACTGGTCGAGCGAGGCCGGGTCGATACGGGCGACGGCTTCCTCCTTCGTGATCAGCCTGTCCCGCGCCATCTCGACGGCAATTTTCAGCGCCGCCTTGGCGGTGCGCTTGCCGGAGCGGGTCTGCAGCATCCACAATTTGCCGCGCTCGATGGTGAATTCGAGATCCTGCATGTCGCGGTAGTGCTTCTCCAGATTGTCGGAGATGGTGACAAAGGACTGGAACGCGTCAGGCATCAGCTTCTGCAGCGACGGCTTGTCCGAGCCGGCTGCGATACGCGCCGCTTCGGTGATGTTCTGCGGCGTGCGGATGCCGGCGACGACGTCCTCGCCCTGCGCGTTCACCAGGAACTCGCCATAGAGCATCTTTTCGCCGGTCGAAGGGTTGCGCGTGAAGGCAACGCCGGTGGCCGAGGTTTCGCCCATATTGCCGAACACCATGGCCTGGACGTTGACCGCCGTGCCCCAGCTTTCGGGAATGTCGTGCAGGCGGCGATAGGTGATGGCGCGGTTGTTCATCCAGCTCGAGAACACGGCTGATATCGCGCCCCAGAGCTGCTCGTGCGGATCCTGCGGAAAAGGCCTGCCGAGCTCTTCCTCGACCTTGGCCTTGTAGAGCGCGATGACGCCCTGCCATTCGAGCGCCGTCAGTTCGGTGTCGAGCTCGTGCCCGAGCCCGCCTTTCTGATCTTCCAAGATTTCTTCGAACACCTCATGATCGAGGCCCATGACGACATCGGAATACATCTGGATGAAGCGGCGGTAGCTGTCATAGGCAAAGCGCGCATCGCCGGAATCGGCGGCCAGCGCCTCGACCGTCTCGTCGTTCAGGCCCAGATTGAGCACGGTGTCCATCATGCCGGGCATCGAGGCGCGAGCGCCCGAACGCACCGACACCAGCAGCAGTTTCGACGGGTCGCCGAACCGACGGCCGGTCAGCCGGCCGATGTGATCGAGCGCGACCGCGACATCGGCTTCCAACCCGGCCGGATAAATACGGCCGTTGGCGTAGTAGGCGTTGCAGACCTCCGTGGTGATGGTGAAGCCCGGCGGCACCGGCAGCCTCAGGCTGCACATCTCGGCCAGGTTGGCGCCCTTGCCGCCCAGGAGATTCTTGTCGCTGGCACGGCCTTCCGCCGCACCATCGCCAAAGGTGAAAACCCATTTGGTCATGCATCGCTCTCCGGTTGCAGGAGATTGGAAAGATTGGCGAAACGGAAAGTTCCGCCGGTCCGTCCTTGGAGCGATATGATGCTGCAGTGCGAAAGGCAAGCGCCGGCAAAGCGGTCGGCCTTCTACAATCGATTAAGCAAAAGCCGCGTCCGAAGATGCGGCAAAATGACTTGCCATTCCGAGATTTTTGATGTAGAACATAAAGGGAACAAACAGGTGCGCCATGAAACTGCCCGGAAAACTCGACTATCTGGAAATGCCCGCGACCGGTGGAACGCTGGACCGGCTGAAGGCTTTCTACAGTACTGCCTTTGCCTGGTCGTTCACCGATTATGGGCCGACCTATTCGGCCTTTGCCGAAGGCCTGGACGGAGGCTTCCAGGCAGATGCCGCGGAAGCGCCATCAAAGCCGCTGCCCGTGCTCTACAGCAGGGATCTGGAGCAAACCCTCGACGCTGTCGAAAGCGCCGGCGGCACGATCGTCAAACCGATCTTCCCGTTCCCCGGCGGCCGGCGCTTCCACTTCGTCGATCCAGCCGGAAACGAGATGGCGGTGTGGTCCGAATAGCCCGCTGCATATCATTTGGCAGTGCTGCGTTGCCTGCCCAATTCGAGCGTTCCAACCGTCACTCATAAGGATTGTGCTTTTTGGCTGCTCTGCTAATAACGCGCCGCACAAGCGACTCTGACGGCAATTGGGGCGTCGCCAAGTGGTAAGGCATCGGTTTTTGGTACCGACATTCCCAGGTTCGAATCCTGGCGCCCCAGCCATCCCGCTCAGGTCCGTTCCGGACACATAGGACCCGAGAGTACCTTTGCGATCTTCCATGAAGCCGGTCGGTTAATAGTTCGACTGCGTCATAAGTTCAGCGAAACCAACGCCATCGCGGCAAATTCGGGTCAGCATTTGCACATGATCTGGACAGTGTCGCCTTGAACATCTCCTTCTTTCCATACATAGGTCGGCCAGGTGGGTGGCGGCTCAACATGGAACTTCAATGAACCTTCCTATCTTCGCCATCAACCTCGATCGCGAGACCCAGCGCTGGAGCGAATTGCTTGCCAGCGCCGAAACGGCAGGACTGACCTTGCGGCGCATTGCCGCCGTCGACGGTCGGGCGCTTGCTGAAAAAGACTGGACGGAGATCGATCTGCCAGCCGCGCGCAAGCTGAGCGGGCGCGACATCCTTTCGGGCGAATATGCCTGTTACCGCAGCCATATCCAGGCGCTGGAAACGTTCCTGGCCGGTGGCAGCGCCCATGGCCTGATCGTCGAGGACGACGTCCTCTTCAGCGAAAACACCATGCGGCGCATCGAGGCCATCATCGCGGCGGTGCCGGATTTCGACGTCATCAAGCTGACCAACCATCGCATGAGCTTCTTCATGCGCGCCGTCGAGACGGCGGAAGGCGACGAGATCGGTCGTGCGCTGCATGGCCCGCAAGGCTCGGCCGCCGCCTATCTGGTGACGCGGGAGGGCGCGCAGGGTCTGTTGTCGGCGCTCGCCGTTATGAAAATGCCATGGGACGTTGCACTCGAGCGCTTTTGGGATACCGGCCTGAAAGTCTATTCGGTCCGCCAAAACGTGCTTGGCTTCGCCGCCAGCAGTGGGATCTCGGGCATAGCGGGCCCCTCGGGAAGCTACAAATCCGCAAGGCTGGGCGGGCCGAGCCGGATACGTGCCGGGGTGTTGCGGGCCAGCGACGAGCTGCGCCGCCTGCATCACGTCCTGCTGCCGCCCCCTCTGCCGCGAGATGCCCTGGATGATGCCAAGGACAACGCGCCGCGCCACACCTTGCTTCTGTTGCTTGCGGCACTCGCCATTCTAGCTTTGGTCTCCGCGGTGTGGCGCGAGGCCGACACCTACCGCTATGCGGGCCTGGCGCTGGCCCTGTTCGCGGTCATCCGCTGGTTCAGAGTGGATTTGTGGACCTACAGCAAACCGCTGATCGGTTGGGTCGGCTTTCTGTGTCTGGGCTGGTCGCTCTATGTCTTCATCCGACTGGCGATCGTCTATTTCGGCACCCACCAGTTGGGTGGCGCCGAAGGCATTTACATGTTTCCGCTGTTCTACGCGACGACCGGCTTCGCGTTTCTGCTGTTTGTCAGGCAACCCGCACGGCTCGTGCTCTGGTTCATGATCCTCAGTCTCGTCTTCCTGGCTGCGGACACCTTCTATTCGGACATGTTTCAAGGCATCCAACCGGCCCCGTGGCTTTTCAACAATCCCATCCACGCGTCGGTAGCGGCCGGTTTCATCTTCCTCTGCACGCTGCAATTCATGGCCTACTCGGCCCAGAGAACGGACCTCGGGAAAGCAACCAAGAACCTGCATTGGGTCCTGTCGACAGCCGTCCTGCTGCTTGCCCTCGTCAATATCATCGAGATGCGGTCAAAGGGAGTGTGGCTTGCGCTTGCGCTCGCTCTGCTCTTGTTGGCGGTCATGACCCTGGCGAGAGGCCATCGTCGCGAACTGTTGGTTTCGGGTGGCGTGCTGGTGATCGTGGCGGCCGGCATTGTCGCAGCACACAACATCTTCTCGTCCACCGCCGACGATACCATGGCATTCATCAAAACCTTGGTTCCGGATGTGTTCAGGCATGGGGTCCTCCCCGCCTTCGACCGCGCCATCGCGAGCGATGCGGTGCCACTTGCAGCCAAGGAGAGGCTGATGCTGTGGGCGGATGCGATCAATATCTGGAAGCGCCACCCGATCTTCGGAGCCAGTTCCAGCTGGCTGACCGAATGGCAGAACAGAACCTATCATCCCATGATCTTCAACGTCTTCCACAATGGTTATCTGGAGATTGCCGTGCGCTATGGTGTGGTCGGATTGGCGTTCTTTGCCTTTCTCTACACCTGGTCGGCCAGGCAGGTTCTACTGGCCATGCGAGCCAAGCTTGTCGCTCCGGCCGCATGGTCCTGCTACATCTCCACACTGGTCTTCTTCGCCCTAAGCATCCTTACCAATTCCAACAACCGGCTGGCCATGGGTGAGGCCTTCATGTGGTTTGCCGCGGCGTTCGGCTTCTACTGTTTTTATGTTCGCCAGCAGAAGAACCTTGTCGCGCCGCGGACCTATTTTTAGGGTCTGCCGGCGCAGCACGTATCTGACCAGCCGATTGCGACCAATGCCCCTTTGAGGCCCCGCTCAATTTCCCGATAATCGGGAAAGTCGATGCCAAAATCCATGGCTTATCGCCGGCAACCCCTTCGTTACGATCGACACGGATCACAGACAGGGGTTGTCACGGACATGCTGACGGACAGGCAGGCACGCGAAGCGGTGGAGCAGTACCGCGAGGAAGGATACGCGGTCGTTCGACAATTCGTCGACGGCGACGAGATGATCCGGCTGAAGAAGGAAACCGATGCGGTCTATGCCGACGGCCTCAAGCATCACGCCACCTTCCGGCACGGCAACCTGAATTTCCAGATCCTGCCTGAATCGGACTTTGGCCAACGCTATGTGCTGCAGGCTTACTGGTTTTCCTGGATCAATTCCTATTTCGAAGAATTCCGCCGCAATCCCGACTATCTGAAGCTGCTCGAGGGCCTGATCGGCCGTGACATAAGGCAGATCGCCCAACAGCTGCACTGGAAGCCGCCCGGCGCCAATGTCACGGGTTATCGCTTCCACCAGGATCTGCGCTTCCGTAACCAGGCCGCCTTCGACAATGTCGCCGACGCCACCGTGACAACAGGCCTCGCGGTCGATCGGGCGACGCTGGACAATGGCTGCCTTCAGGTCGTGCCCGGCAGCCACAAGCTCGGCTATCTCGGCCTGTCGGACGAGGGAACCGGCGAACTGATGAAGGGCCTGACCGCCGAAGAAGAGTTGCGCAAGGTCGGCATCGACCCGGCGACCATCGTTCCGCTGGTGCTGGAGCCGGGCGACCTTGCTTTATGGGGGCTGCTTACCGTGCACGGCTCCTCGCCCAACAAATCGCAGCACGACCGGGCCTTTGCGCTGTCCAGCTATGTGCGGGCCGATACGACGCAACGTGGCGAATGGGCGTTCAGGGACGGTGTTTCGGTGCCGCTCGGCAAGACGCCGGCACTGTGCAAATACGAAAAGCTCTTCGAGGAGCCGGGGCCGATGTACGACACCACCGCCTGGTGGAAATGACGCTGCCGCGTCGGGCGACGGGGGCAGAGGGGGCCGGGCGTTAGCGCCCGGCCCCTGACGGCGTTGGCCATGGGCAATCGCGCAGCATTTCAGGCGGTGAAGTCGGCCGACAGTTCGCGGATCAGGAAATCGACGAACGCGCGCACCTTGGCCGCAATATAGGTGCGGTGCGGATAGAGCGCGTAGATCGGGCTGGAGCCGGGGCGAAACTCATCCAGCTGCACTTCCAGCCGGCCGTCCCTGATCGCAGCGTCGACCAGCAGGCTGGGCAGGTTGCCGATGCCGAAACCGGCGGTGGTCATCTGATAGGCGGCCTCGACGCTGTTGGTCGAGATGCGCCCGCCGACAGCCGCATCGAAAGGGCCGTCGGGTCCGATGAATGGCCACGTGCCAAGGCGCTTGGCGAAATTGCTCAGCACGCAGGAATGGCTTGCCAGCTCATCCGGGTGGACCGGACGGCCGTTTGCATCCCAATAATCGGGCGTGGCGCAGACATAGTTGCGGACTTCACCAAGCCGGCGGGCAATCAGGGCGGAATCCGCCTGACCGCCGAAGCGGATGGCGACATCGTAGCCTTCCTCGACAATGCCGACGACATAACGCGCGGTGAGGTCGAACTCGATCGTGGTGAGCGGATTCTCTTCGAGGAACTTGGGCACCAGCTTGGTGATGCGCGTGTGGCCCAGAACGTTGGAGCAAGAAACCCGGATCAGGCCGCGTGTCTCCTTATGCAGGCCGCGCGTCGAATCCTGCAGTTCGGAAATGTCGTCGAGCAGGCTGCGCGCGCGCGGAGCATAGTCGCGGCCTGCCTCGGTGAGGCTGAGGCGCCTTGTGGTTCGATTGATAAGCCGGACACCGAGGTCGTCTTCCAGTTCCTTGATGGTGCGGCTGACGGCCGTCGTCGACATGTTGAGATCGCGCGCCGCCGCCGACAGGCTGCCCAGCAGGCAGACCCGATCGAACACCCGCATCGCCGTCAGAAGATTCATCTTGCCTTCCCCTCGCCGTCGCGGCCCCGCTGCCATCGGCTGCGTCCTGTAGAAAACAGCGCCCAGCAACGATGCGGCAAGGGCATTCCACCGAATTTGGACGTAAAATCAACAATGGGAGAACCGACATGACATCCAAGCCTCTTCACCCGGCGATCGGCGTATTTGCGGAGGGCGCAAAAAGCGGCGCGCTTGGCCGCCGCGAGTTCCTGGCACTGGCCAGCGCCTTCGGCGCCAGCACGGCGATTGCCTATGGGCTCATCGGTCAGCCGGTCCCAGCACGGGCCGAGGAAGCCGCCCAACCCAGGAAGGGCGGCGTGCTGCGTGTTGCCATGCAGGTGATGGAGCTGGAAGACCCGCGCAAGTTCAAGGTTTCGCAGATGGGCAACATCGCCATGCAGTTTCTCGAACCGCTGGTGCGATGGAAGCCGGATTTCACCTTCGAGCCGGTGCTGCTGCAGAGCTGGGAGATCAATGCGGACGCCACGGAATATGTGCTCAAGGTGCGCCCGGGGGTGAAATGGTCGAACGGCGACGATTTCACCGCCACGGATGTCGCCTTCAACATCACGCGCTGGTGCGAGAAGGATGCCGCCGGCAACTCGATGGCCGGGCGCATGACCGCGCTGATCGATCCCGACACCAAGGTGGCGCGCACTGGTGCCATCGAGGTTCGCGACGGCCACACCGTGGTCCTGAAACTGTCTCAGCCCGACATCACCATCATCCCCGCGATGACCGACTACCCGGCATTGATCGTCCACCACACCTTCAATCCGAAGGCTGCGCCACTGTCGGCCAACCCCGTTTCCACGGGCCCGTTCGAACTTAAAAAACTCGATGTCGGCGTTGCTGCCTCGGTGCGCAAGCGGCCGGACGGGTCGTGGTGGGGCGGCGAGGTGTTCCTCGACGGCATCGACTGGACCGACTACGGCACCGACTCGGCCGCCACCGTCTCCGCCTTCGAATCCGGTGAGATCGACCTGAATGGGCAGACGCAGTCCTATGACGTCGCCATGCTCGACAGGCTGGGCCTGAAGAAAAGCGAGATCGTCACTGCCGCCACCCTGGTCTCGCGCTGCAACGTCAACGCCAAACCCTATGACGACAAGCGCGTGCGCAACGCCATACAGCTTGCGGTCGACAACGAAGCGGTGCTGCAACTGGGCGCCGACGGCATGGGTATCGTCGCGCAGAACGATCATGTCGGACCGATGCATCCCGAACACGCCGACTTGCCGCCGATCAAACGTGATCCGGTCCGGGCCAGGGCATTGCTCGAGGAAGCCGGCCAGCTCGATTTCGAGTTCGATCTGATCTCGGTCGAAGCCGATTACCGCAAGGAAAGCTCCGATGCCGTCGCCCAGCAGATGCGCGACGCCGGCTTCAAGGTGAAACGCACCGTCATCCCGGAATCGGCATTCTGGAACGACTGGACGAAGTATCCCTTCGCGACGACCAATTGGAACGCCCGACCGCTCGGCATCCAGACCTATGCGCTTGCCTACCAGACCGGTTCGGCATGGAACGAGACAGGGTTCGCCGACCCCGACTTCGATGCCAAGGTCCACAAGGCCAACGCCATCGCCGATCCGGAGCAGCGCCGTGCGGTGATGAAGGAACTGCAGGTCATGCTGCAGGATTCCGGCATCATCGTTCAGCCCTACTGGCGAAAGCTGTTCTGCCATATGAAACCTGCCTTGATGGGTTACCAGATGCATCAGGCCTATGAGCAGGACTTCACCCGGGCCTGGCTCGCCGCCTGATCACGGGCAATCCCTCCGACAGGGTGGCGCATTTTCGGCGCCGCCCTTCGCCTGCTCACCGGGAAAGTCGCGCCGAAGCGTCGGCATCAAGGGCATTCGAGGAGCAGTGCGGGCTTCGCATCGGGCATGATGCGCAGGTGCGGCCACACGCGCCATGCCTTGGCAGGTCGGCCGGGATTCCGGGCCACCGCACCGGACCGGCTGGCACGTCAAGCGGGTGAAACTTTTTGGTTTCCGCCTCTGTCATCATCAAGCTCCGGTTCATGGCTGGAGCTTACTTTTGACTGATGGAAGTGAAACCCGCTTTCCCGGGCAACGACCTTCCCGAAAACCGGGAGAATTGCGCTCTTGGTGCCGACGGGGAACCGAAGCAGCAAGACGACCCGCATGAGCGGTTTGCCGCCGCCTGATGTTATGCCGGATCTCAACAGGTCTGCCGCCAGTTGGAGTGAATTCGCCTGCCTATTGTGCGGAACTCCAGCCTGTCTCGAACGTTAGAACCGACATCTGCGAGATATTTCCTGCTGACGCGATAGGCAGTTATGAAGCGGGTGGGACGCCCCGAGCCACACCGCCTGTCGGATATGAAGCAATTTTGCGGTTGAGATCGCGGAACATGCAGCGTTATTTCCATCCGATCTGGAGATCTTAAATTGCCAGCTCGAATATGCTGCGTCTTTGGCAGCTGGCAATTGCTCAGCCTGGTTGCCTCACTTCGCCAATCAACAATGGATGGAAGCTCCCCGGCGGATGAGGAGCATGAGGATTACCTTCTGCTCTATGAAACGGCCGGCGTTTCCGAGCATTTCAAGACCGGTCTTGCTGAACTTGCGTCTGCAGTATGGACCTGGAAACGGATCATATGGGCGTACGACCTTCTGACGTCCGAGCGTAAATATGGGCAACTGCAAATTTTCCGGGTCCATCGTCTGATCCGAGACACAATTGGTCTCGACGCGAGTACCGCAGCTGAAATCTGGGCCTGCTTCGTTAACCGGCCATCGGAAAAAATACTGCTGGACTCATACCCGGAAGCCAAGATCGTTTTGTATGAGGATGGCTTGACGTCATACCTTCCATTCGAAATGTCAACCATGTCACGGCCGCCAGGCACCAGGTTTAGACGGCGCATCACCGGAGCCTTGATTGCAGGACTCTCTACAATTTCACCCGCGTTCCGACTGAGGAAAGCGGCCGACAAGATAGAAAGACACCATCTGAGGCGGGTGACAAAGTTTTATTCTTTGCTTCACGAAATCCCCATTCACGATGCTCTGGAGAACGTACCAAGATTTCAGGTCGGCGCTTCGCTGATGCGCGACGTAATAGATGAAGCCTGCAGGGATGCGCTTTCCGGCGGCAAACATTGCCGTGCGTCAGCCAACCCACGGATCCTGCTGCTCGGCCAAGCATTGTCGCGAAACGGCATAATGTCGTACGCGCAAGAGGCGGCGATCTATAGACGAATTGCGGAGCAGATCGTCGAGAGGGGATACGACGTCGTCTGGAAGGAACATCCAAGAATAAGCACGCCCTTCTTCCCCGAATTGCTGGATACGGTCGGCAATGTGACGGCCGACGCCAGCACCAGGATCATGGAGGCGAGCCTCCCACACATATATCCGATAGAGCTTGTCGTATCCCGGATGAACATTGTTGGGTGCGTCTCCGGCACGTCAGCTGCCCTTCTCTACCTGAAGTGGCTTTACGGCATCAAAACATACACATTCGCGGAAACCTTGATCCCCCTGATGACCGGCGCGGATATTCTAATGAGCGAAATGGTGAAAGCCCATGCGGAGCCCTTTTCAGGGCTCCAATCTTTGAACGCAACCAAGGATCCGTTGAAAGGCGGCAGCCCGAACAGGTTGAACACGATCCTCTGAATCCAACTCAGGCAAACTCGATCTGAGACACCATCGATGTCAAAGCCGCTTTCAGTCCTTCAACGTGCCACCAGGGCCGACGTTCGATCGGAGCCGTTTCCACACATCATCCTGCGCGACGCCCTTCCCCTCGATCTCTACCAGGAGTTGGCCGACACGTTTCCCGCTCCGGAAGCGCTCGAAATCGATACGCGCCGCAACAACACCAGATGGGACTATGAGGCCCACCGCATTCGGTCGAACGAAGCTGTGCCGCAAATATGGCGCGATTTTATCGCCTACCATGTATCTCAAGCATTTTTCGCCGAGATCGCCGAACTGTTCTACGACGATATTCATAAGCTTTACCCTGATTATTACCCCAATTATGAACGCCTCAAGAATATGAAAGCGGGCATCAGGTTTCCCGGCTTTTCGTCAACCTGGTTGGAGAAGTTGAAAAGCCATTCTACATCAAAGGAAAAAAGATACGGCCGCGCTACGTCCCGGCGCATCAAAACCAGGATGAGGCGGAACAGACCTGGCTGAAAAGGCTCAAGCAAAAATTGCGGCTTTGAAAGACAACGCCGTCGATCTGAGTTTCAGCCTGAACCGCCAACACCGAGCCGGATTCGACCTTTGCGGCGGCCAGGCACAGATTGGAACAGAATGAGATTTTATCCAGCCGCCGAACGGATCGCTTTTTTCGGCACGCTTATCGCTGTTCTTGCCCTTGCATTGCTGCCTATGCCCCGACTCGAGGAGTATGGGATCGATATCGGTTTCCGGTCCGACAAGCTGAACCACGCCAGCGCCTTTGCCGTCATGACTTTCCTTGGAGGACTCGGCTGGCCCGATCGCAAGACAAGGCTGATCGTCTTCCTCGCCATGGTTGGAGCGGCGATCGAGGTCCTCCAGGGCACGGCGCTGATACGACGTGATCTGGATGTGTTCGACTGGGTTGCCGATTGCGCCGGCATCGCATGTGGCCTCGTGGCCGTGATCTGTGTGAACTGGATCTTGCGGCGCAGAGGTTGAGCCTGTTGTCAGGCCTTATGTGCACGGCGCCGATAGCCACAGGAGTTCGCCCTCGGCTCCATTGACTCGGCGAAATCGGATTGCAACGATCCGATCCGGGAGTGGCGATTTTTCTACCTTGGCCGGACAGATGAAGCTTCGGGCGCGGCACCCAGGAAGCGCACCATCAGTATTGAGGGACGATGACGATCAAGATCAGGCTTCCGGGTGGTGTGTTGAAGGTCAAGCAACGTCATGAACTGCGGCGGCGGGAGTACAAGGGCGAAGTCCCGGTCTGGCAGTGTGGCAAATATTTCGTCATCTGGTGGCCCAGTACAATTCCTGATCGACCCTCCAAGAGCTCGAATACTGACGAGGAGCTTGAAATGAACCTTCCATCGACTGGAGAAAGCACGTAAGCTCTATGCATCATGGCTTTTCGAATCAGATTGCCGGGAGGCACACTGAAGGTGAAGACCTACCGCGAACTGCGTGATCGCGAACGGGATCGCAGGGTGCCTGTGCTGAAGCTGGGATCACTCTATTTCGTCTGGGCTTCGGCCAAACAGCATTCGCACAAACACAATCCGACGCTCTGATTTTTTTGCCGGGGTTCACACTTTTCCCTGAAATCGCTCCAGAGCCGCCCATTCGCAGGTAGCGCGACCTGGGTCAGCTTGCCTCGCGCATCGCCTCGGCCGCCTGCAGGTCGACCGACACCAGCTGACTGACGCCCTGCTCGGCCATGGTCACGCCGAACAGCCGGTTCATGCGCGCCATGGTGATGGGATTGTGGGTGATGATGACGAAGCGCGTCTCGGTGGTGGCGGCCATCTCGTCCATCAGGTTGCAGAAGCGCTCGACATTGTGGTCGTCGAGCGGCGCGTCGACTTCATCGAGCACGCAGATCGGCGCCGGATTGGTCAGGAACACAGCGAAGATCAGCGACATCGCCGTCAACGCCTGCTCGCCACCGGACAGCAGCGTCATGGTCTGTGGCTTCTTGCCGGGCGGGCGGGCAAGGATTTCGAGACCGGCCTCGAGCGGATCGTCGGATTCGATCAGCTGCAATTCCGCCGTGCCGCCGCCAAACAGATGCGAGAACAGCCGCTGGAAATGCCCGTTGACGACCTCGAAGGCGGCCAGCAGCCGCTCACGGCCTTCGCGGTTGAGGCTCTGGATCGCCTGCCTGAGCTTGCGGATCGCCTCGATGATGTCCTCGCGCTCCGACACGATCGCCTCCAGCCGGTCGGATAGCTCCTTCTGCTCCTCCTCGGCGCGCAGATTGACGGCGCCGAGCCGTTCGCGCTCGATCTTCAGCCGATCGAGCTGACGCTCGATCTCGGCCATTTCAGGCATCGGGCTGTCAGCCTCAAGACCGGTGTGGCGGATGACCAGATGCGGTGGTGTGTTCAGCGTCTCCTGGATGCGCGCCTCGACCTCCAGCCGGCGTTCGTCGGCTGCGGTCAGCCGCTCTTCGGCGCGAACGCGGGTCTCGCGCGCCTCGGCCAGGAACTGGATGGCGCCGGTGGCGGCCTTGTCCAGTTCGGATTGCCGGTTCTCCGCTTCCTGCAAACGGTCGGCCGCCGCCTTGCGCAAGCTCTCGGCCTCGGTGAGCTGCGACAGCAAGGCACGCCGCTTGGCGTCGATTTCATCGGGAGCATCGGCCAGCCGCTCGCGTTCGGCCTCGGCCTCGGCCTTGCGTTCGCCGAGCGATGCGATCTGCGTCGAGGCGTTTTCGGCCCGCTCCAGCCAGTTGCTGCGCTCGGCGCCAATGGCATCGAGCCGGCGCGCGCGCGCCTCGGCTTCGCGCCGCAGCCCCTCATGCACGGCACGCGCATCGGCAAGCGCGGCGCGGTCGCGGGCGACATTGGCCGAGGACTGTTCGAACTGCAATTGCAGATCGCCAAGATCGGGCGCGTCCTGCAGCAGCATTTCGGCCTCGGCGAAGGCGGCCGAAATCTCCTCATGGCTGTCGACGATGCGGGCGCGCGCTTCATCGAGCGCGGCGCGCCGGCTCTGCAATTCGCCGCCGGCTCTCTCGGCCTCGGCCAACGCATTGCGGGCAGCGTCCAGCCGATGCTGGGCGTCACGACCGGCCTGGCGCGTGTTGCGCTCGGCCTCGCTCGCCAGGCGGAGCGCCTGTTCAGCCTCTCCCAGCGCCTCCTCGGCCTGGCGCAGGACGAGCGTCGCCTGTATCGCCTCGGCATCGAGCTCAGCCAGCCGGTTCTTCTGCGCCAGCCGTTGTGCTGCGGCGGTCGGCGCATCGGCGCTGGCGGTAAAGCCATCCCAACGCCAGAGCGCGCCTTCACGGCTGACCAGCCGCTGGCCGGGAGCAAGCAGCGGCTGCAACCGGCGGCCGTCGCTAGATTCGACGATACCGACCTGCGCCAGGCGGCGGGCGAGCTGTGCCGGCGCGTGAACCACGCTGGCCAGGCTTCTGACGCCTTCCGGCAGAGCCGCGTCGCCGGGCCGGATCGCGCTTTCGCCCCAATGCACCGGCGCGCTGCGGTCGAGCGGCACGTCGAGATCTTCACCAAGGGCCGCACCCAGCGCCGTTTCGAAACCGCGATCGACGCTGATCTGTTCCAGCACGGCCGGGAAAAGATCGCCACTGGCGGCATTCAGGATTTTTGCCAGCGTGCGCGCTTCGGTTTCGATCCGTGCCAGCTCGGCCCTGGCATCCTGAAGCGGTGGCCGGGCAGCGCTTTCGGTAGCGCGGGCATCGATGACCGACTGCTCGGCCTCGGACACGGCAGCCTCGGCCTCCTCCAGCAGCGCCATGGCCTGTTCGACCAGCACGCGCTTCTCGGCCGGATCGGGCAGGCCAGCGACCTTGGAGAGTATCTCCGACAATTCCCGGTCGACATCGGCAAGCTGACGGGCGAAGCGGTCGCGGCGCTCGGCGGTGTCGCGCAGCGTCCGTTCGATCTGGTTGCGCGAGGCGGCAGCCTCGGCCCGTTCGGCGGTCAGCGCGGCGAGCTTGGCTTCGCTTTGCGAAAGCGTCGACGCCGCCTGTTCGAACGCCGCACGGGTGGTGGCTTCGCGTTCGGCGGCGCCGGCATTTTCCGAATTGAGTGCTGCCTCTTCGGTGCGAAGGCGCTCGAGAATGTCCGCATTGTCGCGGACCATGCGCTCTTCACGTGCGATATCGCCGTCGAGCTGCTGCAGCCGGCGCTCGAGTTCGCTCTGACGGGCGCGGATGCGACCGGCTTCCTCCTCGATCTGCGACTTGGCGATCGACAGGCGCTGGAAGGCAGCGGCGGCGGCGGCTTCCGCGTCGCGCAGGTCCGGCAGCCTATGAGCGCCGATGCCTTGCTCCCTGGCGGCGGCCATCTGGGCTGCGGCGCGGTCGCCGACCAGTGCTGTCGCAACCGCCAGCGCCGAACGTGCCTCGCCTTCCTGGGTCTTGGCCAGTGTCCAGCGCAAATGCAAAAGCGTCGCTTCTGCCTTGCGGATATCGGCCGACAGGTTCTTGAAGCGGGACGCCTGGCGCGCCTGGCGCTTCAGGCTTTCGATCTGGCTTTCCAGCTCGCCGACGACGTCGTCCAGTCGTTCGAGGTTCTGCTCGGCCGCCTTCAGCCGCAGTTCTGCCTCGTGGCGGCGGGTGTGCAGGCCGGAAATGCCTGCCGCCTCTTCGAGCAGCGCGCGGCGTGCCTGCGGCTTGGCCTGGATCAGTTCGCCAATGCGGCCTTGACCGACCATCGACGGCGAACGCGCGCCGGTTGACTGGTCTGCGAACAGAAGCTGCACGTCCTTGGCACGGGCCTCCTTGCCGTTGATACGGTAAAGCGAGCCGGCCTCGCGCTCGATGCGGCGCGACACCTGCAGTTCGTCGGCATCGTTGAAGGCAGCGGGCGCCGAGCGGTCACTGTTGTCGAGGAAAAGCGTGACTTCGGCGGTGTTGCGTGCGGGCCGAGTGCCCGAGCCGGAAAAGATGACGTCGTCCATGCCGGACGCGCGCATGTTCTTGTAGGAGCTTTCGCCCATCACCCAGCGCAGCGCCTCGACAAGGTTCGACTTGCCGCAGCCATTCGGCCCGACAATGCCGGTCAGGCCGCGTTCGATGACGAACTCGCCGGGTTCGACGAAGGACTTGAAACCGAGGAGGCGAAGGCGCGAAAACTTCATTCGCCCCGCCCACTAAGCGGATTTCCGTGATTTTGCGAAAGGAATTCGCGGCA
Organism: Mesorhizobium sp. M1342; assembly: GCF_040317955.1. Classification (NCBI taxonomy): domain Bacteria; kingdom Pseudomonadati; phylum Pseudomonadota; class Alphaproteobacteria; order Hyphomicrobiales; family Phyllobacteriaceae; genus Mesorhizobium; species Mesorhizobium sp. M1342. The sequence goes on from NZ_JAMYLI010000041.1 coordinate 32,915, forward strand.
CGACAGGAAGCCGCGCACGCCGAAGCGCCGCCGCCTCAGGGCTGACTGGATGTCAGAGCAGAGGGTCGATGATGGCCGACATTTCCTCAATCGACATCGCCCCTTTGTAGGTCTTACCGTTGATGAAGAAGGTCGGTGTCGAGTCGACCTTGAATTCATTGGCGCCGCGCTTCTGGACCGATCTCACATCGTCCAGAAGTTTCTGGTCCGTCAAGCAGGCCTCGAAGGACTCCTGTGTAAAACCGGCGAGCTTCGAGATTTGCAGCAGCGCATCCTTGGTATTCTGAACGCCAACCCAGTTCGCCTGCTGCCTGAACAGGACGTCGACCATGGGGTAATAGTTATCCTTGGCGCAGCGCGCCAGCATAAAACCGGCTTCGGCGCTCGGATCGAACGGGAATTCGCGCAGCATGTAGCGGACCTTGCCGGTGTCGATGTACTTGGTCTTCAGGTCCGGAAAGGTGGTCTCGGCGAAATGCGCGCAGTGCGGGCAGGTCATCGAGGCGTATTCGACGATGGTGACCTTGGCGTCATCCTTGCCAAGCTGCTTGTCGGGCAGCGCACCCGGCTTCATCAGTTCCGCCACATCCACGGTGCCCTGGGCCTCCGGCGCGGTGGCGGCGGCCGGCGTGGCCGCCTTCGCGGGGGCGGCCGGGGCCGCAGGCTTCACATCCGCGGCCTTCGCCTCCTCGCCAGAGTCGCTGCAGGCGGCGAGCAGGGCCACCGCCGGAATGGCGGCCAGCGAAGACAGGAGGTTTCTGCGAGACAAGCTTTGGCCGAACGGGGGACGGTTCATACGAATCACCTGACAAGGGTTGGATTTTGCAATGCAAAGGCACGAAAAGGCGAGAGTTGGCGCGAATTAAGGCATCTCGATCCCCAATCCAATCGCGAAACCTGACAAGAGCGATCACGAATGCGAGATATTGACGACGAATCCATGACTTTCTTCGAGACGCCTATGATTTTCTCTCCCCAATAATGGTCGCGCCAAGTTTCTCCAGCGAGGCGCGCAGTTCATCATTATCGACCAGGCCGACAGTTCCCGACAATTTCGTCTTCTCAGCCGCCGTCAGCGGCCTCAGGGCCGGTTTGCGCCTTCCTTTGTCGGCTGTCACCGGCTTCTGCAGGATCCTGATGCGATTGATGGCGGTGAAGCCGAGGAAGGCGTTGACCCGGTTGATGATCTCGCCCGTCTCGTGCTGCAGATGAAGTGCCGCCATGCCTTCGCAGGCAATGACCAGCACGGCCGGCTCGAACGGATCGTCCTCATGCATACGGCGCGGCCACTGGATTTTTTCGGGGCGCGAATGGCTGGCCAGCCGCGGGCCGGCAATCTCGTCCCATGACTGGACGAGGCCGATCGAAATGCCGGCCCGCTTGCGCAGCACCGGATCGAGGATCCTGGTCGCGAGATCGCTGACCGGGACGGGATTGCCGTAGGGCGTTCTCCCTGCCATGTACGTCCTCCAGCGACGACCCAGCAGATACCGGCCAGGCCAATACAAGATCAATGGCACCAGCAGACCAGACCCGCAAGACCGCATCCTGGGATAGTGGCAAAGCCACATCCGGAGATAGCAGCACAGCTGCATCCGGTGTCAGCGACGATATCGCATCCCGCCTGCTCAGCTGGTACGATGTGCATCACCGTGAATTGCCGTGGCGCATCACACCAATTGAGCATGCGCGCGGCGTGCGGCCTGATCCCTACCGCATCTGGCTCTCCGAGGTCATGCTGCAGCAGACCACCGTCGAAGCGGTGAAGGCTTATTTCAAGGTATTCGTCGAGAAATGGCCCGATGTCGAAGCGCTGGCCGCGGCGCCCACCGAGGACGTGATGAAGGCCTGGGCCGGGCTCGGCTACTACTCCCGCGCCCGCAATCTCAAGGCCTGTGCCGATCTTGTGGCCGCGCGTGGCGGCCGGTTTCCCGACACGGAGACGGGTTTGAGAGAACTGCCCGGCATCGGCGCCTATACGTCGGCGGCCATCACGGCGATTGCCTTCGATCGCCCCGCCGCCGTTGTCGACGGCAATGTCGAACGTGTCATCTCCCGGCTGTTTTCGATCACAACCCCGCTCAGCGAAGCCAAGCCCGAGATCCGTGCCCATGTCGAGCGCATGGTGCCCGGGACAAGGCCTGGCGACTTCGCCCAAGCGATGATGGATCTCGGCGCCACCATCTGCACGCCACGCCGGCCGCGCTGCATGCTGTGCCCGCTGCGCGAAGACTGCAGCGCGGTCGTTTCAGGCGATCCCGAGCACTTCCCGGTGCGCCTGCCCAAGGCCGACAAGCCGCAGCGGCACGGCGCGGCCTTTGTCGCCGTGCGGGCCGACGGCGCCATCCTTCTGCGCAAACGGGCAGAGAAGGGTTTGCTCGGCGGCATGACCGAGGTGCCGACGACGGGCTGGACCGCGCGGATCGATGGGGCAACCACGGAAGCGGCCGCGCCCTTTCCCGCCGACTGGCGGCATGCGGGCCGCATTGCGCATGTCTTCACGCATTTCGCTCTCGAACTCGAAGTCTTTCACGCTCACATCAAAGGTGATGCGCCAGACGGGCATTTCTGGTCGCTCGCTCACGAGATTTCCGGCGAGGCGCTGCCGACTGTCATGAAAAAGGCAATCGAGGCTGCGATACCCGGCGCGACGAAAAAGCCGTCGCCACACAGTGCAAAGAGGCCCCATGACTGAAATACGCCACATCGTTTTCGACATCGGCAGAGTGCTGATCCACTACGATCCCAACATTCCGTTCAGCCGCCTCATTCCGGATGCCGAAGAGAGAAAGTGGTTTTTCGACAATGTCTGCACGCATGATTGGAACATCGAGCAGGATCGCGGCCGCACCTGGGAAGAGGCCGAGGCGCTGCTGATCGCGGACCATCCCGATCACGCGGAAAACATCCGCGGTTTCCGCCGCCATTGGCACGAGATGGTGCCGCATGCTTATGACGACAGCGTCGCCATCATGGTCGGCCTGATCGAGAGCGGCCACGACGTGACCATGCTGACCAACTTCGCCAGCGACACGCTGGCCGAAGCCCGCGAGCGCTTCGATTTTCTCAATCGTCCGCGCGGCGTCACCATCTCCGGCGAGATCGGCATGATCAAGCCCGATCGCGGCATTTACGATCATCACATCGCCGCCTTCGGCCTCGAACCGGCCGCGACGCTGTTCATCGACGACAGCCAGAAGAATGTCGACGGCGCCAAGGCGGCCGGCTGGCAGTCGGTGCTGTTCACCGATGCAAAGGCGCTTCAAGCAGACCTTGAGCGGCATGGCATCGCGACCTGATCGAGACCGGCAATGGGCAAGCTCGTTCTGACCTTCAACCCGGAATGGTCAATACTTGACGCCAGTGTCGAGCATGGCCACTTTCGAGGACGTGGCGATGCCTATTTCCCGACCGACGAGGTAAGCGAATTTATTGTGTCATTGCAGGCCTATCCGCTTAAACGCGCGGATCTGGTCCTGAGATCGCCCGGCCTGATAAGCATCTCGGTTTTCCCGGCGGATGGCGTCGGTCACCTGTTCGTCCGGATCGAGGTCGCGGAGGAGATCGAAGCCCGTGACTTCGCGCGTGTGCGACTCCGGACGGACTATTCGCGTCTGTCGCGTTTTGCCAGTCAGCTCTCACTGATGGCGAAAGGCGAGGTCAGCGAAATCATCCTGGAGGAAGACAAGGCCTGAGCTGCCGATCAGGCCCCTGCCCGCTCCATGCCGAGCCGCGCGATGCGGCGAAGCTCGTCGATCGGGGTCAGGCCACCGCTGCGCTCATAATGCCAGAAGGTCCAGCCGTTGCAGGCGTCCAGCCCCTGCACTTCGGCACCGATCTTGTGGATCGAGCCGGCGCTGTCGCCGATCGCCACCGTGCCGTCGGCGCGCACCTTGGCCGCCCAGCGCTTCTTGGCATCGTAGAGCGTCGCGCCCGGCATCATCAGGCCGGTGTCGATCAGGCTGACAAAGGCGACGCGCGGCTCGGCGCGCTTGCCCGTGAGAACGGTCAAGTCGGCCTCTTCCAGCGGCCGCACCGCGTCGATGCGCTCGTTGGCGGCGTCGATATAGGCCTGCTCGCGTTCGATGCCGACGAAATGGCGGCCGAGACGCTTGGCCACCGCGCCCGTGGTGCCTGAGCCGAAGAAGGGATCGAGCACGATGTCGCCCGGTTTGGTCGAGGCCATCATGATGCGGGCAAGCAGCGCTTCCGGTTTCTGCGTCGGATGCAGCTTGTCGCCATTGTCGTTCTTCAGCCGCTCGCCGCCGGTGCAGATCGGAAACAGCCAGTCGGAGCGCATCTGGATGTCGTCGTTGGACGCCTTCATCGCTTCGTAGTTGAAGGTATAGCCCTTGCCCTTCTGATCGCGCGTAGCCCAGATCATCGTCTCATGCGCGTTCTGGAAGCGGCGGCCACGGAAATTTGGCATCGGGTTGGTCTTGCGCCAGACGACGTCGTTAAGGATCCAGAAGCCGAGATCCTGCATCTTGGCGCCGACCCGGAAGATGTTGTGATAGGAGCCGATGACCCAGATGGTGCCGTTGGGCTTCAGCACCCGGCGCGCCGCCAGCAGCCAGGCACGCGTGAAAGCGTCATAGGCCTCGAAACTCTCGAACTGGTCCCAGTCGTCGTCGACGGCGTCGACCTTGGACTGATCGGGGCGGTGCAGGTCGCCGTCGAGCTGCAGATTGTAGGGCGGATCGGCGAAGATGACGTCGATCGATTTTTCGGGCAACCGGTCGAGCGCGGCGACGCAGTCGCCCTTGAGGATCGTGTCCAGCCATTCGGATTGCTGGGGAGCGTGGGATAGCTCGTCGAGAAGACGCACGGCAGACATTCTGACACCCAAGGCACGCGTTACTGTTTACTCTCCGTTATGGTTACCGATCAGCGTAAATATTCCGTGAAGGCCAAGGGACGGGTGTGGCGAATTTGCGAAGGCGGCCCTGTTGGTGTATGCCGCGCCGCCTGAGCCTTCCGAGGCCACTTCGCCCTCCTATTGTCCGGATCACCATGCCCCAGCCAGACCTTGTCATCTTCGATTGCGACGGCGTGCTCGTCGATTCCGAGATCATCGCCGCCCGCGTCGACGCCGAGCTTTTGACCTTGGCAGGATACGAGATATCGGCTGAGGAGATTTCGGAGAGCTATGCCGGCCTGACCTTCAAGGACATCATGCTGCGGGTCGAGGAAAAGTCCCGCATCCCCTTCCAGGCCTCTCTGATCGACAGGGAGGAACAATTGGTCGACCGCAAACTGCGCAGCGACGTCCGCGCCATCGATGGCGTGCGCGAGGCCGTTGCCGCGGTAAGCGTGCCGCGCTGCGTCTGCTCGAATTCACGCTCCGAGCGGATCGAATTCATGCTGGAAAAGGTGCATCTTCTGCCGTTTTTCACCGACCGGATTTTTTCGGCGATGGAAACACCGACCGGGAAAACGAAACCGGCGCCGGACGTGTTCCTGTTCGCGGCGGAGAAACTCAGCGCCAACCCGGCGAACACTTTCGTTATCGAGGATTCCGTGCACGGCGTTCACGGCGCAAGGACGGCGGGCATGCGGGTGATCGGCTTCACCGGAGCCGCCCACAGCTATCCCGGCCATGCCGACGCGCTCACCGAGGCCGGCGCCGAAACGGTGATCCGCCGCTGGGCAGAGTTGAAAAGCGTGATCGCGGCGCTGTCGGAGTGGTCGGACGCCTGAGGGCGATTGAATTTCGCCCTCGTGGCGGGACTTTTCTCGCCCGGTCGGTCTACCGTTCTCGTGCTTCAGAGTGGTAGGAGGCGATACTGCAATTTTGGGAGCTGGTTTTCATTTCAAAACCCTGATGGCTATGCGATGATTGCGTCATGACGATTGAGCTTGAAATCACGCCAGAGTTACAGGCCCGCATCGATGCTATCGCGGCGCGGTCCAGCCTGTCCGCGTCGGAAGTCGTTGCGGACGCGCTTGAGAACGGCCACTCCCTTGAGTGGCAGGAGCGGTTTTTAGACAAGGTGAACGCAGGAATTGAAGCGGCCGACCGTGGTGAATTTGCCAGCCGTGCCGATATCGAGCGGGTGTTGAACAAGTACCGCCCCACCTGATGCAGGTTTCATGGACGAGCGCCGCTCTCGACGACCTCGACCAGATTCAGGATTTTATCGCGCAGGACAGTCCCGTTGCGGCGTATCGGCTAACAGCCGATCTGATTGGTCGCACCGACGAACTCTTGGCGTCAAATCCCATGGTCGGACGCAAGGGACGAGCGGGCGGAACCCGCGAGCTTGTGATAGCGCGGACATCCTATATCGTTGTTTATCGGGTGCGCGGCAGTGACGTTGAAATCATCGCCGTTGTCCATGGGGCCAGAGAATGGCCGGAGAGCCTCACATAGCCCGCCCATGTCTTGTGTTCGCCGCTTAGTTCGTCGCGGCGGCTCTCTTCCTCTGCTTCTTCTTCGGCTTGTCGGCCGTTGCCTGATGCGCGGTTTCGTCATAGCCGGCAAAGGCCTGATAGTCCTGCGCCGTCGGCTCGGGCACGACAATATTGGAATCGGTGAAGACGAACTGCGTGGCGACCGAAGGATCGGTGACCTGGACCTGATACTGGTGGATCTGCGAATAGAGGACCTCGGTGCCATGCATCACAGCCGTGCGGATGGGCATGGTGATGGTGCCTGGAGAAAACTTCGGTCCGGGGACAATCTTGCCGGCGACCGCGATCTTCATCGTCAGCTGGCCGTTGGCACGGCTGCAGTCGCGTGTCACGTCGCTGACCGATGCCTGGTAGATGATGTTGGCCGATTCGTCGGGCGGAGTTGCAGCAGCGGCGTCAGCCTCGGCCTGGGCCGCGGCATCCTGCGCGGCGTCGCCGGTCTTCTTGATCCTGGGCTTGGGCTTCTGAGCTTCCTTGGAATAGGTGTTGAAGAAAGCCGTGCCGTCCCGCACCGTCACCCTGGGACAATAGGCCTGCAACTGGCTGGCCAGTATCTTGGGATCCTGGGGCGGCGGTGGCGCCGTCGGGTCCTCCTTCTTGCCTATGCCGAGGTTCAGGATGCCATTGTCGCCCGATTGGCAGCCGGCGGCGGCAAGCATAAAGCCGGTGAGCGCAAGACCCGCCAAAAAGCGACCACTGAATGTACGAAACGCCATGAAACTGCACTTCCCTCTCGCAAAGCTGGTGACGTATATCAACCGCGCGGCAAAAATGCGACTGAGCCAGCGCAGAAATTAACCACCTTGCGGTGGATGGAAAAGCCAAGCAGTAACGGAATTGTGACATGCATTATGTGAGTACCCGCGGGGAAGCCCCCGTTCTTGGATTTTCCGACGCCGTGCTGGCCGGGCTGGCGCGCGACGGCGGGCTCTACGTGCCGCGCGAGTGGCCACAGTTTTCCGCCGCCGAGATCCGCGCCATGCGCGGCCTTGCCTATCCCGAACTTGCCATCCGCGTGCTGTCGCCGTTCCTTGGCGACGAGATCCCGGCCTCCGTTTTCGAGCGGCTGGTGCGCGAAGCCTATGCCACCTTCCGCCACGAGGCCGTCTGCCCGCTGGTGCAGACCGGCCCCAACACCTTCATCCTGGAACTCTTCCACGGGCCGACGCTCGCCTTCAAGGACGTGGCGATGCAGCTTCTGGCCCGGCTGATGGACCATGTGCTTGCCGAACGCGACCAGCACGCCACCATCATCGGCGCCACCTCGGGCGATACCGGCGGGGCGGCCATCGATGCCTTTGCCGGTCGCAGCCGGACCGACATCTTCATCCTTTTCCCGCACGGCCGCGTCTCGCCGGTGCAGCAGCGGCAGATGACGACGTCGACGGCTGCAAACGTCCATGCGCTGGCGATCGAAGGCAATTTCGACGATTGCCAGGGCCTGCTCAAGGACATGTTCAACGATCACGGATTTCGCGACCGGGTGGCGCTTTCGGGCGTCAACTCGATCAACTGGGCCCGGATCATGGCCCAGATCGTCTATTATTTCTCCTCGGCGCTGTCGCTTGGCGCGCCGGACAGGCCGGTCTCCTTCACCGTGCCGACCGGCAATTTCGGCGATATCTTCGCCGGCTACGCGGCCAAGAAGATGGGCTTGCCGATCGAGCGGCTGGTCATCGCCACCAACGACAATGACATCCTGGCGCGGACCTTCGCGACAGGGGAATATCGCACCAAGGGTGTCTTTGCGACCACGTCGCCGTCGATGGATATCCAGGTGTCGTCCAATTTCGAACGCCTGCTGTTCGAGGCCTCCGGCCGTGACGCGGCGACCGTGCGGCGCTACATGGACGGTCTGAAGCAGTCCGGCGCTTTCACCATCGAACCCCAGCAAATCGCCGGGATGCGGTCGGAATTCGACGCCGGCCGGGCTGATATGGACGAGGTCGCCGCCACCATCCGCTCGACGCTCGCGGCCAGCAACTATCTGCTCGATCCGCACACCGCGGCAGCTGTGCATGTCGCTGCGGGCAAGGCGTCAGGCGCCGTGCCGATGGTGGTGCTGGGTACCGCACACCCGGCAAAATTCCCGGCCGCCGTCGAAGCCGCCAGCGGCGTGTCGCCCGCACTGCCCGCATGGCTAGGTGGGTTGATGACATCGGAGGAAAAATACACGGTACTTCCCTCCGACCTGAAAATGGTGGAAGATTATGTCGGCCGCCGCGCGCGGGCGGCGCGTTAAGGAGTACTAGCCATATGGGTGTTGAGGTAAGCCGTCTGTCGAACGGCCTGACAGTCGCCACCGAAACCCTTCAAAGCATCGAATCGGTTGCCCTTGGTGCCTGGGTCAAGTCGGGTGCCCGCAATGAACGTGAGGACGAGCATGGCATGGCCCATCTGCTCGAGCACATGGCGTTCAAGGGCACGAAAAGGCGGAGCGCCTTCGAAATCGCCTCGGAGATCGAAGACGTCGGCGGCGAAATCAACGCCGCCACCAGCGTCGAAACCACTTCCTACTATGCCAGGGTGCTCTCCGACGACGTGCCGCTGGCCGTCGACATTCTTGCCGACATCCTGCAAGAGTCCGAATTCGACCCGCAGGAACTCGAACGCGAACAGCATGTGATCCTGCAGGAGATCGGCGCCGCGCACGACACCCCCGACGACATCGTCTTCGACCGTTTCACGGAAACCGCCTATCGCCATCAGACCATCGGCCGCTCCATTCTCGGCACACCCGAAACGGTCAAATCCTTCACCTCCAAGCAACTCCACGACTTCATCGAGCGGCAATATGGCGCCGAGCGCATGGTGATTGTCGCCGCCGGCGACATCAAGCATGACAATTTCGTGCGCGAGGTCGAAAAGCAACTCGGCGGCTTCCGCAGCAAGGCCGACAGCACCATCCCGCAATATGCGCAATATGTCGGCGGCGACTTCCGTGAGGACCGCGACCTGATGGACGCGCAGATCGTGCTGGGGTTCGAAGGCCGGGCCTATCATGTGCGCGACTTCTATGCCTCGCAGGTGCTGTCGATGATCCTCGGCGGTGGCATGTCGTCGCGCCTGTTCCAGGAGGTCCGCGAGAAGCGCGGCCTGTGTTATTCGGTCTATGCTTTCCATTGGGGCTTTTCCGACACCGGCGTCTTCGGCGTCCATGCCGCGACCGGCCAGAGCGACATCGCCGAACTGGTGCCTGTCATCATCGACGAGCTGCAGAAGGCCGGCGAGAAAATCCTGCAGGAAGAACTCGACCGGGCGCGCGCCCAATATCGCGCCGGACTGATCATGTCAGCCGAAAGCCCGGCCAGCCGCGCTTCGCAGATCGCACGGCAGCTGCTTCTGTTCGGCCGGCCGATCGCCAAGGAGGAACTGATGGAACGGCTGTCGGCGCTGACGGTCGAGCGGCTGACCGATCTATCGTCGCGTTTGTTCTCGACCAAGCCGACGCTTACCGCTGTCGGGCCTGTGGGCACACTGGCGCCATACGAGGCGATCCTCGAATCGCTCGCAGGCACGCAGACCACGGCCCGTAAGCTCGCCGTCTAAGCCCCTCGAAGCGTCGTGTTCGCGCTCCCTTTCTTCCGCCGCGACCTGCCGGCGCTGAAAGGCGACCGCGTCACGCTGCGCGTGCCGTTCACCAACGACTTCCGCGAGTGGGCGGCGGTGCGTGGCGATAGCCGCGCCTTCCTCGAACCCTGGGAGCCACGCTGGACTCCCGATGAACTCGACCGCAACGCATGGCGGCTGCGCATCAGCCGCTACCGCGAGGATTATGCGCAAGGAACCGCTATCGCCTTCTTCATCTTCGAGAGGAGCAGTGGCAAGCTGGCCGGCGGCATCACGCTCGGCAACATACGCCATGGCGTCTCGCAGAGCGGCCATGTCGGCTACTGGATCGGCGAGCGCTTCGGCGGCCGCGGCCTGATGACCGACGCGGTCAAGGTGGTGGCCCGCTTCGCCTTCGATACGCTGAGGTTGCACCGGATCGAAGCGGCCTGTATTCCCGACAATATCCGGTCGATCCGCGTGCTTGAAAAAGCCGGATTTCGGCGCGAAGGACTGCTGCGATCCTATCTCAGGATCAACGGCATCTGGCAGGACCACTACCTCTACGCCCGGATCGCGGACGATCCGCCGGGCGTTGGAACGAAGGACTGATTTTTGACGAATTTCCTGCGCAACGGGTCGCTGTTCGCCTTTGTCCTCGCGACACTCCTGACGCTGTGCGCGGCATCGTCGGCCTTTGCCGTCGAACCGATCAAGATTGCCCGCGACGACGTCGCGCTCGACCTTTCCGGCGCCGTCGAGATCTACCGCAACCAGGGCGAGAATTTCCAGGTGTCGACCGCGCCGGGTCCGGACGGTATCGTGCGGCGCATCGAGGTCGAGGCCAATGATGCCCGTTCCACCGGCGACTGGGCTGTTTTCGCGCTCGCCAACACCACCGACCAGCAACTCGACCGGCTGATCGTCGCACCGCATTTCCGCCTGGTGAATTCCGGCATCTTCTGGCCGGATCTCGGCTCGACCCGCATCGCCGCCATCACGCCCAGCGAAGGCTTCGCGCTCGATCGCCAGACCAGCCCCGACGCCGACGTTTTCCGGGTGACGCTGAACCCCGGCACGGTGATTACCTTCATCGCCGAACTGGCCTCGCCGAAGCTGCCGCAGGTCTACCTCTGGGATCCGGAATCCTACAAGGACTCGGTCAATTCCTACACGCTGTTTCGCGGCATCGTCATCGGCATTGCAGGCCTGCTGGCGCTGTTCCTGACCATCCTTTTCGTGGTCAAGGGAACCTCGATGTTCCCGGCAACCGCGGCACTTGCCTGGGCGGTGCTGGCCTATATCTGCGTCGATTTCGGCTTCCTCAACAAGATCATCGAGATATCGCCCGGCAACGAGCAGATGTGGCGAGCGGGAACGGAGGTGGCGCTGGCGGGAACCTTCGTGGTGTTCCTGTTCGCCTATCTCAACCTCAACCGATGGCACGGCCATTTCAGTTATGGCGCGCTGGTCTGGATCCTCGGACTGGTGCTGATCGCCGGCGTCGCCATCGTCGATCCGGCGGTCGCCGCCGGCATTGCCAGGCTGTCCTTCGCCGCCACCGCACTGACCGGGCTTGGCCTGATCATCTTCCTCGGCATACGCGGCTACGACCGTGCCATCATGCTGGTGCCCAGTTGGGTCATGGTGCTGTTGTGGCTATGCGGATCGTGGATGGCGATCACCGGCATGCTCGACAACGACATTGCCCAGCCGGCCCTGGGCGGCGGGCTGATCCTGATCATCCTTCTGATCGGCTTCACCGTCATGCAGCATGCTTTTGCCGGCGGCGCGCTGCATCAGGGCCTGTTCTCCGACCTCGAGCGGCAGGCGCTGGCGGTCGCCGGTTCGGGCGACACGGTATGGGATTGGGACGTGCTGCGCGACCGCGTCGTCACCAAGCCCGATGTCAGCATCCAGCTCGGACTGGCGCCGAACAGCCTTGGCGGCGCGGCCCGCAACTGGCTCCCGGTGCTGCATGCCGACGACCGCGACACGTTCCGCACCACGCTCGACGTCGTGCTCGAACACCGGCGCGGCCGGGTATCGCAGAATTTTCGCCTGCGCGGCGCCGACGGCCACTATCACTGGTTTTCGCTGCGCGCGCGCCCGGTCATCGGATCCGACGGCGAGGTTATCCGCTGCGTCGGTACCATGGTCGACGTGACCGAGCAGAAAAAGTCCGAGGAAAGGCTGCTGCACGACGCCGTTCACGACAATCTGACCGGTCTGCCGAACCGCGAACTTTTGATGAATCGGCTGGAAGCGATCATCTCGATCGCGCGCACCGAAGAAAAGGTGCGGCCAACCGTCTTCGTCATCGACATCGACCGTTTCAAGCAGGTCAATGACGGCCTCGGCATCTCGGCCGGCGACACCATCCTCTTGACCATCGCGCGTCGCCTGCACCGGCTGCTCAAGCCGAAGGATTCGCTGTCGCGCTTTGCCGGCGATCAGTTCGCGCTGATGCTATTGTCCGAACAGGACCCGGCCCGCATCGCCGCCGTGGCGGATGCCATCAAGCATGCCATCAACAACCCGATCACCTTTGCCAAGCGCGAGATCGTGCTGACCGCGTCGATCGGACTGATCACCTGGAATTCGCCGCAGATGTCGGCCGAGGACATGGTCAAGGATGCCGAGCTTGCCATGCACCAGGCCAAGCGCTTCGGCGGCGACAGGATCGAGCCGTTCCGTCCGGCCTTCCGCACTGTCGGCACCGACAGGCTGCAGTTCGAATCCGACCTGCGCCGCGCCATCGAGCGGCGGGAATTCACGCTTGCCTACCAGCCGATCGTGCGGCTTGAGGACGGCAGTGTCGCCGGCTTCGAGGCGCTGCTGCGCTGGGACCACCCGCGCCGCGGCATGATCCCGCCGGCGGATTTCATCCCGGTCGCCGAAAGCTGCGGGCTTATCGTGCAGCTCGGCCTGTTTGCCATGCAGCAGGCGGCGGAAGATCTCGCCAGCTGGCAAAAACAGATCGGTGACGCGCCGCTGTCGGTCTCGGTCAATTTGTCCAGCCGCCAGCTGATCCGCCGTGACCTGGTCAGCGACGTCCGCTCGGTCATCGCTCGGGCCAATCTGAAGCCGCGCTGCTTCCGGCTGGAGCTCACCGAATCGCTTGTGATGGACAATCCCGAGCAGACCGCCCATGTGCTGACCAAGCTGAAGCAGCTCGGCATCGGCCTGTCGCTGGATGATTTCGGCACCGGCTATTCCTCATTGGCCTATCTGACGCGTTTCCCCTTCGACACCATCAAGATCGACAAGAGCTTCGTCGACGACAACACGCCCAAGCGCGCGGTGCTGCTGAAATCGATGGTCAACATGGCGCATGAACTCGGCCTGTCCGTCGTCGCCGAGGGCATTTCGGACGAGAGCGACGCGCTGGAACTGCGCCAGATGGGCTGCGAATATGTCCAGAGCTTCATGTTCGGCGCACCAATGCCGGGCGACCAGGTGCTGAAGACGCTGAAGGAACAGTATCCGCTGACGCAAGCGTGATGGGATTCAGGCGCGCGTCGCCCAGGCGCGGACCTCTGCGATTGGCCGAGACGCCTATCGCTTCGTCATCCTAGGGCGAAGCAAGGAGCGCAGCGACGCGGCGCAGACCCTAGGATCCATGCCGTGAGGTTAAAGCGTTGAAAACGGTTCAGATTTCTTCGCCGCTGCATCCTTCGACATAGGTCACGGAATGGATCCCAGGGTCTCCGCGACGGAGCTTCGCTCCTGCTTCGCCCTAGGATGACGAAGGTGTAGGCGGCTTCGGCTAGCCGCGAATGTTGCGCATGACTGTTCGCGATTACGCGTGTCCGGCCGCCAAGCTGAGATGCGCAAGGTCGATACCGATCGAGGCGAGGATCCGGTCGTATTTGCGCTCGATGTCGGTGTCGAACAGAAGCTCGGCATTGGCCGGACAGGTCAGCCAGCCATTTTCGGCGATCTCGGTCTCCAATTGGCCGGCGCCCCAGCCGGAATAGCCGAGCGCCATCAGCGCATGACGAGGCCCGCGGCCGGACGATATTGCGCGCAATATGTCGACGGTCGCCGTCAGGCAGATGTCGTCGGAAACGGTCAGCGACGATTCCACCCGATAGTCTCCCGAATGCAGGACGAAGCCCCGGCTGCGGTCCACGGGGCCGCCATTGCGCACGACGAAATCGCGGGCCTGAGCCGGCAAGCGGATCGCCTCCTGCTCGTTCATGATGCCCAGTTGCACGAGCAGGTCCGGAAACAGCATCTGCTGCGTCTGGTTGATGATCAGGCCCATGGCGCCTTCATCGGAGTGTGCGCAGACATAGATGACCGAGCGCGTGAAACGGTCGTCCTTCATGCCGGGCATGGCAATCAGGAACTGATCGTCGAGAAAGCCGCGACTGGCGACCGTCTTCTTGTGGCGCAACAAGTCCATGAAGGGAGCGTAACGCGTTTCCAAAGCGCCGAAAAGATGCGCCGTGCTGGATTCGACCAAAGCCTGTTGCGGCGGCTCGAACATTCTTCTCCCTCGAAGTCACGCAAATATGATACCGGCAAGGCCATGAAATCATTGCGCGGCCACGAACGGACGATCAAATCACCGCCATGCGAAGCTTGAAAATCCTGCTGCTCGGAGCCGCCATCGGATCGGCAACCGCTCTTCCCGCCGCCGCCTCTTCGTCGGCGTGGTACAACAGTGAAGGCGGCAAGGTTCGGCTGGTTACATCAGGCAAAGCCGACGATGCCGGCCGTATCCAAGGCGTTCTCGATATTGCGCTCAAGCCTGGCTGGAAGACATATTGGCGCGATCCGGGCGACGCGGGCGTGCCGCCGCAACTCGACATTTCAGCCAGCACCAACATCGCCGACGCCACTCTGTCGTTTCCGGCGCCGCAGCGCCATGACGACGGCTATGGCAAATGGGCAGGCTACAACTATCCGGTTTCTCTGCCGGTGACATTCACGCTGGCGACGCCGAACCAGCCGGCGGTGATCGATGCCGACATCTTTCTCGGCATCTGCGAAACGATCTGCATTCCGGTGCAGACGCGGCTGACCGTCGACCCCGCCTCCGATCCGGACAATGTCGAGGACGCGGCGCTGGTGAAGGCGAGTTTTACGGCGCTGCCGACGCCCGCGAGGTCCGATTTCGGCATCAATGTGCTGCCGGGCGACCACGAGACGCTGATTGTCGAGGCGAGCTTTCCCGGCGATCCGGCGGCGGCGGATTTCTTCGTTGCCGGCGAGCGGGACTACATGTTCGGCACCCCGGCCCGCAGCGAAAAGGACGGCAAGCTGATTTTCACCGTGCCGATCCTCGATCGCCCCTCGACGACGCCGACCGATGGCGGGCTTCACTATACGCTGACGAGTGCGGCGGGCGCGGTCGCAGGGATTCTGCCTTTCCCTTGATCCAGCCTGTCCCAACGATTGCAGGAAGCCGTTGAGTTCGCTACGCAAAGACACGTCCTTCCCATTTTCCCAAGCGAGGAATCCATGACCATTTCCGTTGGCGACAAGCTGCCTGACGTGACCTTCAAGACGATGACCGCCGATGGCGCCAAGCCGATCACCGGGGCCGAGATTTTCTCGGGCAAGAAGGTCGTGCTGTTTGGGGTTCCCGGCGCCTTCACACCTACCTGCAGCAACAACCATTTGCCGGGCTATCTCGAGAACCACGATGCCATCCTGGCGCGCGGCGTCGACACCATCGCCGTCGTTTCGGTCAATGACGTCCATGTCATGGGTGCCTGGGCGCACTTCACCGGCGGAGAGGGCAAGATCCTGTTCCTCGCCGACGGCAGTGGCGATTTCGCCAAGGCGGTGGGCCTCGATTACATCAGCAACGATATGGGCCTGCGCTCGAGGCGCTTCTCAATGATCATCGACGACGGCAAGGTCACCGCGCTCAATGTCGAGACCAAGCCCGGTGTCGACGAGTCCGGTGCGGCTCATATTCTGGGGCAGCTCTGAACTTCAGCGACAACGTCGGGCTGGACCGCAACGGTTGCCGCCGCCCGACGATCGCCCTTGTATTCCAGGGATTGCCTTTGGGGGGACCTCGATGTTTGACATGTTCTGGCGTGCTATCGCGATCGGCATCGGCGCTACGGTGGCGATGGATCTCTGGGCCATCTTCCTGCACAAGGCGTTCGGGCAGCCACGGCCGAACTGGGGGCCGGTCGGTCGCTGGGTCTGGCATCTCCGCGACAAGGTCTTTCACGATGATATCGGCGGTGCAGCGCCCTACGCGCATGAAAAGGCGCTGGGCTGGGCCTTTCACTATTTTGTCGGCATCGTCTACGGCATCATCCTGGTGGTGTTGGCCGGAGCGGGCTGGCTTGCCGCGCCGACATTCCTGCCGGCCTTCATCCTCGGCATCGTCACCGTCGGCGCCGGCTGGTTCCTACTGGCACCCGGCATGGGCGCCGGGTTTGGGCCCGCACAACCCGCCCCCCCCCCAGGGCTAACAACGCGGGTACAAGGGTGGGGAACAAGGGTTTCCGGCGGGGGGGTGTGGGAAAAAGCGGGGGTGCGCAAAAAAACACAGCA
>NZ_JAMYLI010000042.1:0-48837 GCF_040317955.1 Mesorhizobium sp. M1342
CCCCCGGGCCCTCCGGCCCCGGGCGGGGGGGGGGCCCCCGCGGGGGGGGGGGGGGGGGGGTGCCGCCGCCCCCCCGCCGCTGGTGCCCGAGCCGGAATTCTCCAGGCGCGAAAGCCTGCCCTTTCTGACATTCGTCGCCATCGTGGTGGTGGCCGGGCTGGCGCATCTGACCGGGGCACCAATCTTCATTAGCGTCGCATTGCTGGCAACCGGTCTTGCCGGTCTTGCCCTGCATCTGCGCGCCAGGCGGAGCGAACATCGCACCTCTGCCCTTCTTGACGAAACCACTGCCCGCAGCCGCGCCGAGATCGAGACGCTGGCCGACCGCATGTGGGAGATGCAGGAGAGCGATGAGCGCTTTCGCGGCCTGATCGACGCGCTTGGCGATCTCGTCATCCATCGCGACCGCGATGGCTACATCGTCTATGCCAACAAGGTCTTCGCCGATCTCGTCGAGATCGACCAGCGCGACCTTGCCGGCAAGACCCTGGCAGAACTGGGCATCGAGGTCGGCATGGTTCCCGATGCCGCCTTTTCCGACCATGAGTGCCTGAGTTCCACCGATGTCTCTATCAGCACGCCGAGCGGGCAGCGCTGGTTCTCCTGGATCGAACTGTCGGTGCGCGACAAGGACAGCGGCGCGGTTTCGCACCGCGCCATCGCCCGCGACATCACCGCCCGCAAACGCGCCGAATCCTCGCTGATCACCGCACGCGAACGGGCCGAATATGCCAGCCAGGCCAAATCGCGCTTCCTCGCCACCGTCAGCCATGAAATCCGCACCCCGATGAACGGCATCATGGGGATGGCCAGGTTGCTGGCCGACACCAGCCTGTCGCCGGAGCAGCAAACCTATGTCGGCGCCGTCTCGACCTCGGCCAGCGCATTGCTTGCCCTGATCGAGGATCTTCTCGACTATTCCAAGATCGAAGCCGGGCGTTTCGACCCCGAGCCGCAGCCGATGTCGGTGCGCGAGATCGCCGACAACATCATCGAATTGCTGGCAGCGCGGGCTTTCGCCAAGGATATCGGGCTGGGTTGCCATGTCGAACCCGACGTGCCGCAATTGATCACCGCCGATCCGGGCAAGGTGAGGCAGGTGCTTCTCAACCTCATCGGCAACGCCATCAAGTTCACCGACAGCGGCGGCGTGCTGGTGAGCATAGCACGCGCACGCACCGAAACCAGCGACCGCATATGCTTCACCATCGCCGATACCGGTCCGGGCCTGCGTGATGCCGACCTGGAGCGCATTTTCGAGGAGTTCGAGCAGGCCGACGGCACGTCGACACGCACACATGGCGGGGCCGGCCTCGGCCTTGCCATCTCCAGACGCCTGGTGGCCGCCATGGGCGGCACGATCTCGGTATCCAGCCGGCTCGGCCAGGGATCCGAGTTCGTCTTCGAAATCCCTGCGATAGCGGCCACCGAAGCGCCGCAGGGCCACCAGAATGCTCTCTCGGGCAGACGCGCGGTGATCCTGTCGAAGAACGCCGTCGAGGCCGACGCCATCGCCCGCACCATCCGCGCCAATGGCGGCGCGGTCGACATCGCCACCACTGCCGCACAGGCCGCGCCTTTCGCCGCCGGCTGCGATGCGATCCTGGTCGATGCAGCGATGGAAGAAGGCGACGGAAGGCTGCTCAAGCGCCTGCGCCAAAGCGGTTTCTCCGACTGTGAGGCGATCACGCTGATCGCGCCGACCGATCGCGGCATGCTTGGCGAGTTCCGAGCCAGCGGCTACGCAACCTTCCTGGCCAGACCGGTGCGTGGCGGAACACTTCTGCGTGTGCTGTTGAGCAGCCATGCTCCGAGCCTCGGCCCGCCGCAGCCGGAAAGGCGCGGCGCGCCGACGCTGCGCGCCATCGGCAACCGCCAGCGCGGCCTGTCGGTGCTGATCGCCGAGGACAATGACATCAACGCCATGCTGGCCCGCGCCACGCTGCTGAAGGCCGGGCATCGCGTCAAGGTGGTCGGCAACGGCAAGGCCGCCGTCGAGGCTGTCACCGGCGCCGCGCACAAGGACCGCTTCGACGTGGTCTTGATGGATCTCCACATGCCGGTCATGGACGGGCTGGACGCGATTGCCGCCATCCGCCGCCATGAGGAAGAAAGTGCCGTGCGGCCGGTGCCGATCATGGTGCTGTCGGCCGACAGCCAGGAAAAGACCCGTCATGCGGTGTTGGCCCATGGCGCCAGCGGCTTTGTCACCAAGCCGCTCGACCCCGAGGCGCTGGTCAATGCCGTCGAGGGGCAGGTCGTCGCGGCCTGAGCTTTCCACCGCCATTCGGCACGGGCGATCACTTAAACGTAGCCGGTTGATCGTATTCGCCAGCCGACGAAGTATTGCCCATGACGTCGTATCACGGTACTGTCACAATCCTGTTGCACCTACACCGTATCCCCGTGCCAAGAGGGATGGCTCGAAGGAGAATCACTCGTGCATACAGTTATGCCGGAATGTGACACTCGGCCGAACGCCAGCAGCGCCTTGCTTGCCGGACGTAACGTCGATTCCGTCATAAAGGGCGCTGCGCTGGGCCGTATAGGCAATCTTGAAGTGCGGCTCGCTCGCAACGAGGCCGAGATCGCGGCCGCGCAGGAAGTGCGCTACCGGGTGTTCTACGACGAACTTGGCGCCAGGAAGGACCTGTTCCAGGCCCATGACCGCCGGGACGCCGATCGGTTCGATCCGCTCTGCGACCATCTGCTGGTTTTGGACACCACGCTTTCCGGTCCCGAACATCGCCGCATCGTCGGCACATATCGGCTGCTGCGGCAAGAAATCGCGGCCACGGCCGGTGGCTTCTATTCCGAAGGTGAATTCGAGCTGACCAAGCTCATCGCCCGCCACCCCGGCCAGCGCTTCCTTGAACTCGGCCGCTCCTGCGTGTTGCCGGAATACCGCTCGAAGCGCACCATCGAGGCGTTGTGGCAAGGCATCTGGGCTTACATCAACCATTACGAAATCGGTGTGATGACCGGCTGCGCGTCCTTTCACGGCACCGTGCCGGCGGCGCATGCCGAGGCGCTCACCTACCTAGCCCACCACTGCCGGACGAACTCGGCCTGGGACGTGCGCGCGGTGTCCGGGCGCTATTGCTCGATGGATCTGATGCCGATCGAGGCCGTCAATGCCAAGGCGGCGATCGCCGCGATGCCGCCTTTGGTCAAGGGCTATCTGCGCGTCGGTGCCCGCATCGGCGATGGTTGCGTCATCGATCGCGAATTCTCGACGGTCGATGTGTTCGTCGTGATGCCGGTCAAGGAGATCGGCGCACGCTACGTCAACTATTATGGCGGCGAAGCCCAGCGCTTCGCGGCGTGAGATTGAGTAGGCAGTAGGCAGTAGGCAGTAGGCAGTAGTGATGACGCCACGATTAAGCTCCTGTGACTACTGATTATTCCCTATTCCCTATTCCCTATTCCCTATTCCCTATTCCCTATTCCCTATTCCCTATTCCCCATTCCCTATTCCCTATTCCCCATTCCCTATTCCCTCTCTTCACGGAATATCTTCCGGCCGCCTGCCGGGTCGGCTCTTGTAGGACGGAAACGACCAGCCGAATTTGAGCGCACCACCGCGCACGAGGAACGCCGCCGCAAAACCGGCGAGGTCCGAGGCGAGCGGCGGCAGTCCGGCAAGTTCGCCAAGCGTGTAAAGGCCGGCACCCGCAAGGGCCGCCGTAACGTAGATTTCGGGCCTGAGCAGCACCGATGGCTCGCCGGCGAGGAGATCACGCAGAATGCCGCCGAAAGTGGCGGTGAGCACGCCGGTGATGACGGAGACGACCGGCGAACCGGTAATCGCAAGCCCCTTGGCCGCGCCCATCACCGAAAAAGCGGCGAGCCCGACGGCGTCGAGCCAGAGCAGCCATTTCCAGCGCGATTCGACACGATGCGCGCTGAAGAAGACCAGCACCGCAACCGCGGCGCAGACCAGCACATAGCCGGAGTTGGCGACCCAGAAAACCGGCAGGTTGAGGATAACGTCGCGAAGCGTGCCACCGCCTATCCCGGTGACGCTGGCCAGGAACAGGAAGCCGATAATGTCGAGTTGCTTACGCGAAGCCGCCAGCGCCCCGGTCGCCGCGAAGACGGCGACACCGGCATAGTCAAGAAGCGCGATAGGGTTCATGAGGCCAAGGCAGTAGGGATTAGGGATTAGGCAGTATGAATAGCACGAAGCCGCGCGATTGATACGACTGCCCTAGTTTCCTACTGCCTACTGCCTATCCCCTGCCTCACGCATCTTTCTCAGCCTGTTCGTTCACCGGCCCCGGCTCAACCGGTGCTTCAGCGGCGACGAACTTTGGCCCGCCCTTGGCGACGCCCACCATGGCCGGGCGCAGCACGCGGTCGCCGATCGAATAGCCCGGCTGCACGACCTGGACCACGGTGTTGGCCGGGACATCCGGATTGGGCACTTCGAACATCGCCTGGTGGAAATTGGGATCGAACTTCTCGCCTTCAGGCGCGAGCTTCTTGACCCCATGCCGTTCCAGCGCCGACAGCATGGCGCGCTCGGTGAGGTCGACGCCTTCGATCAGCGCCTTGAAGCCGGCGTCACCCGATGCTTTGGCCTCGGCGGGAATCGCATCCAGCGCGCGGCGCAGATTGTCCGACACCGACAACATGTCGCGGGCGAAATTCGCGACCGCGTAGGTGCGCGCATCGTGCACATCGCGCGCCGTGCGGCGCCGCAGGTTTTCCATCTCGGCCGCCACGCGCAGCGCGCGGTCCTTCAGCTCTTCATTTTCCTTCAGCAGCCGCACAAGGGCTTCATAATCACCGTCGGTGCTGCCTTCCGTGCGCTCGGCTGTGGGCTCGGTCGCCTCGACTTCATCGGGCGCGCGTTCGTCTTTTGCCTGGTCGCTCATCGCCGTTTCCCGTCAATCTCGAATGATGTGGATTTTGTGCCCGATATCGATGTTTGGCGGCCAAAAATCAAGGGGTAAGCGACTATGGAAGCCGCCGGCCAAGGCGGGACAATGACAGGCAAGACATTTCGACTTTAATTCAAATTTTACCTTAACCGCCGGCTTTGCTTGCCACACAGGCATGATGGGGGAACCATTCTCTTGCTGCAGGAGTTTCGAAGCCGAGACAGGATTTTGAGATGATGACCCGCAACATGGGCGAAAAGGCAGAGGGGCTGGCCATCGAGATCAGGCGCCAGTTCGGCGCCGAGGCGGTGACCCGCTTTCTGCGCACCTTGCCGGCCTTCCGCACCGAAGCCGACATCCCCGACCGGCTCAGAGAACTGCTCGACCGCCTCGATGGGGCGGAGCGCGGTGACATCGGCTGGCGCCGGCCGTAACGCAACAATCGATCTTGGCAGCAAACCTCCTATCGGCAATAGCCGGGGAGAGCCGAACCATCTAAGGATAGATGGGTTGGTTCAAATGGAGGACGTAATGCGCAAGGTTTCGATTACCTCATCGCTGATGGCGCTTGTCGGCCTCGGCGCCATAACTTTGGCGGCCTTTCCGGCACAAGCAGACAATCTGCAGCTGCAATTGGGCAAACATGGCCCGCGGCTGAAGCTCATGGAAGATTGCGACCCCGCCTACGACGATTGCGAAGGTCCCCGTCGCGACGATCGGCGCGACCGGCGTCAACGAGGCTGCACGGAAGACCGGGCTCTCGACAAGGCAGAGCGAATGGGCATCCGCCGCGCAAGAATTGAGTCCATCGGCCGCCGGGAGATCACGGTCCGCGGCAGACAGGGTGGCGACCGCGTGCGCGTGACTTTTGGCACCGAGCGCGGCTGTCCTATCCTCGATCGCGAATAGCGGTCGACGTCATCAGCAGGTTGAGCTGGCGGTTGGCTGGCTCGACCGCCAAGCCACGCGACAATTACGCACAGTAATTTTGCGTGATGTTGCCTTGCGGCGGCGAGGCACCGCGCCTATGCTTCCTGATGAACATGATTTCCCCTGAGGCGGTGGCCAACAGCAAGCGCGCCTGGCTGAAGATTCTCGCCCGCTACAAGAAGCCCGACAGGCGGCGCAGCGCCGTCGAACTCGCCATCACCCTCATTCCATTCGCCATACTCTGGGGACTGTCCTCGGCGGCCTATGCCTATGGCCATTGGTGGGGACTG
The DNA here is from genome assembly GCF_040317955.1 of Mesorhizobium sp. M1342. Taxonomy (NCBI): domain Bacteria; kingdom Pseudomonadati; phylum Pseudomonadota; class Alphaproteobacteria; order Hyphomicrobiales; family Phyllobacteriaceae; genus Mesorhizobium; species Mesorhizobium sp. M1342. The sequence continues at coordinate 6,107 of NZ_JAMYLI010000042.1, forward strand.
GTCCTCATCCTTCCCGCGGCCGGGTTTCTGGTGCGCATCTTCATGATCCAGCACGACTGCGGCCACGGCTCCTTCTTCGCCAATCGCTACGCCGACGACTGGATTGGCCGCGCGCTCGGCATCCTGACGCTGACGCCCTACGATTGCTGGCGGCGTGCCCACGCGACGCACCACGCCAGCGCCGGCAATCTTGACGAACGCGGCATGGGCGACATCCGGACGCTGACCGTTGCAGAATACCGGCAGATGTCGTGGCGAGGCCGCCTCGCCTACCGTCTCTATCGCCACCCGCTGGTGATGTTCGGGCTCGGTCCGATCTGGCTGTTCATCTTCGAGCAAAGGCTCCCCGTCGGCATGATGCGCGGCGGCCTGACCCCTTGGGTGTCGTCGATGACCACCAATCTTGGCATCGCGGTCGCGGCAGCCATCCTCATCTGGTTCGTCGGCCCAGGCGCTTTCCTGGTGGTCCACCTGCCGATCGTCATCCTCGCCGGTTCGGCCGGCATCTGGCTGTTCTACGTCCAGCACCAGTTCGAGGAAACGGAATGGGCGAAGGATGCCGACTGGGAATTCCAGCACGCTGCCCTGCACGGATCGTCCTATTACGATCTACCGCCGGTGCTGAACTGGCTCACCGGGAACATCGGTGTCCATCACGTCCATCATCTCTCCGCCAAGGTGCCGTGCTACCGGTTGCAGGAAGTGCTGCGGGATTATCCCGAGTTGCGCGACATCGGCCGTGTCACGCTGCTCGAAAGCTTGCGCTGCGTCAAATTGGCATTGTGGGACGAAAACCGCCGCAAGCTGGTGTCGTTCCGCGAGGCACGGGCGGCGGCTTAAGCAATTCCAGGAGAAGTTTGAACGGTTTCCCAGGGAAAGCGCGTAACGTTTTCCCTGGGCAATTGCGTCATAACAAAAGGACCGCCGCGCTATGGGCGCCGCGGCCTGGAGCTCCGATCAGGCAGCCCTGATCATGTCGGCGGCCTTTTCGGCGATCATGATGGTTGGGGCATTGGTGTTGCCACCAATCAGTGTCGGCATCACCGAGGCGTCCACGACACGCAAGGCTTCAAGCCCGCGCACCTTGAGTTGCGGATCGACCACCGCCATCTCGTCGACCCCCATCCGACAGGAGCCGACCGGGTGATAGACCGTGTCGGCGCGGGTACGGATATGGGTCATCAGATCGGCATCGCTCGGCTCGCCGGCGATGTGCATTTCCTTGTGCCGGTAGCGCGTCAGCGCCGGCGAAGCCAGCACCTGCCGGGTGATCCTCACGCCTTTCAGCAGCAGTTCCGCATCGCGCTGGTCGCCGAGAAAGCGCGGATCGATGCGTGGCGCGGCAAATGGATCGGCGCTGGCCAGCCCAACCTCGCCACGTGAGTGCGGCCGCAATATGCAGACATGACAGGAAAAACCGAAGCCGTAGTGCAGCGTGCGCGCATGGTTTTCGACCAGGCCGATGACGAATTGCAGCTGCAGGTCAGGGCGTTCAAGCGCCGGGTCGGATTTGACGAAAGCGCCGCTCTCGGCCGCCGGCGAGGCGATCAGCCCGGTTCCATCCCGGCGCCACTGCGCGATGTGCCTGAGGAAACCCAACGCGCCGCGCGGGCTCATGCCAAGCATATCGGTGTCCTTCGATCTCCAGCCGACGATGAAATCGAGGTGATCCTGCAGGTTCTTGCCGACGCCCGGCAATTCGTGGACGACGGGAATGCCATGCACGGCAAGTTCGGCCGCCGGGCCGATACCCGATAGCAACAGAAGCTGCGGCGAACCGAAGGCACCGCCACAGAGGATCACCTCGCGCGACGCCTGTGCCACTGTCTCGCCTTTGCGTGTCCGGTAGCGGATGCCGGTGGCGCGCTTGCCGTCAAGGACGATGCCTGTGGCGTGCGCCCGCGTGACCACGGTCAGATTGGTCCGCTGCATCACCGGATGGAGATAGGCGGCGGCAGTCGAACAGCGCTCGCCATTACGGGCGCCACCGGCAAACTGGGTCACCTGGAAATAGCCGGCGCCCTCTTGTTCCGGTCCGTTGAAATCGTCCGAGGCGCGAATCTGGTTTTCGCCACAAGCCTCTATGAAGGCCTTGGCGATCGGCCTCGGCGAGCGCTGGTTCGACACTTTCAGCGGGCCGTCCCCGCCATGCAACGCATCAGTGCCGCGCTCATTGCCCTCGGCGCGCCGGAAATAGGGCAGCACCTCATCCCACGACCAGCCCTCGCAGCCTAGATTTGCCCATTCGTCATAGTCGCTGCGATGGCCCCTGACATAGAGCATTGCATTGATTGCGCTGGAGCCGCCCAGCGCCTTGCCGCGCGGCTGGTAGCCCTTGCGGCCGCCAAGACCTTGCTGCGGCACGGTCTCGAAGGCCCAGTTGTTGATTCTGGGCCGGCCGGAAAGCATGCTGATAATGCCAGCAGGAGCGCGGATCAGCATATCCCTGCCCTCGCCGCCAGCTTCGATCAGGCAGACCGTTTTCGATGGATCTTCCGAAAGCCGCGCGGCAAGCGCACAGCCGGCGGACCCACCGCCGGCTATGACATAGTCGTAACGCATGAAGACCCCTCCCCGATCGTCCACGGATTTCCATCCGGATGATCAAGAAAAGGCCTGAACACGACTGATGTAAAGACGCGCGGAATTACCGCAACGTCAGCTGCTGCGAACGCGCCGCCAGGAGTATTTCGGGCCTTTTGGTTCCGGCACGGCGGCTGGCTGGTAGTAGAGCCCCAATCCGCCGGTACGGTCCTCCTCCAGGCGCTTCAACAGCACCGGATTGGAAATCTCGAACTCGTCGAAGCCCAGCCGCAGCATATGCGGCAGCTGGTCCACCAGCACCTGGCCCGTGGCGCGAACGGCACCTTCGAAATGGTAGCGGCCGCGCAGCAGTTCTCCCTTGGAGAACGAGCGGCCGTCGCTGAAGGCCGGGAAGGCCAATGCCACCAGCGACAGCTGGTCGAGCAGGTCGGCAATCTTCTCGAGCTGATCACCCGGCTGCAGCACGACGCCGAGCCGTTCCTTGGCCGAGCGGCGTACCTCCGGATCGAGATCGAGGAAGGCTTGCAACGGCAGGATGAAGCGGCCGTTGCCGGACAGCGCATCGGCGCTTTCGGCATGCGTCCACTCATCCTCGTGAAAACCCGCAGTGGTCCAGAGTCGGGTCTCCGGTGTCGTCGGTCCAGTCATAAAGATTCCTAAAGCCCCAAGATCCAGGTCCGCTGAAAGTCCATCCCACGCAAAGCCGGCGGTCTCCGGACGAAGGTCGCCGTTTGCAGGCCGGCTGAATTTCGGCATACCCTATAGTGATGCGTCGGTCAGCGACTTCTCCAGCCCCGACAGGTGAATGCCGCACTCGGTCTTGGCATGACCGGCCCAGCGGCCGCTGCGCGCGTCCTCGCCCGGCTGCACCGGCTGCGTGCACGGGAAGCAGCCGATCGACAGATAGCCATAGGCGACCAGTGGATTTTCGCGCAGCGCATGCGCGCGCATATAGTCGGCCTGGTCCGATGTCGTCCAATGCGCCAGCGGATTGATGCGGATGCGTGGACCGACCGCCTCGAACACCGGCAGCGCTGCCCGCGTCGCGGCCTGGAAACGCTTGCGGCCGGTGAGCCAGGCTCGAAATGGCGCGACACCGCGCGCCAGCGGCTCCACCTTGCGCACGTCGCAGCAGGCGTCGGTGTTGCTCTGATGCAGATTGCCCGTCGGATCGATCCGTTCGAGTGCTGCTTCCTCGGGTTTGATCACCCTTATGTTGGTCAGCCCGAAATCGGCGGCGAGCGCGTCGCGATAGCCGAGCGTCTCCTCGAAATGCTTGCCGGTGTCGAGGAAGATGACCGGCAGTGTCCGGTCGATCTTGGCGATCATGTGCAGCAGCACAGCCGAATCCGCGCCGAACGACGACACCGCAGCGATCTCGTCAAGGAACAGTTCGCGGGCCGAGCGTTCGATGATCTCGAGCGGCTTCAGATGACCGTAGAGCGCATCGAGCCCCGCCGCTTTGGCGGCGATGCCGTCATCGACGTCTCCAATACGGTCAAGCGGCCTTGGCTTCGCCAGCATAGAGCGCCTCCTTGAACGGCGCGGGACCGACTCGGCGGTAGGCGTCGATGAATTTCTCTTGTGGGTCGAGCCGAAGGCCGAGATAGGTCTCGACGATCTGTTCGATGGCGTCGGTGATCTCTTCCGACGAGAAGCCGCGGCCGATGATCTCGCCGACCGAGGTGTTCTCGTCTGCCGAGCCGCCCAGCGTCACCTGATAGAGTTCGGAGCCCTTCTTCTCGACGCCGAGGATGCCGATGTGGCCGACATGGTGATGACCGCAGGCGTTGATGCAGCCGGAGATCTTCAGCTTCAGTTCGCCGATCTCGCGCTGCCGTTCCAGCGAGGCGAAGCGTTGCGAGATTTCCTGCGCGATCGGGATCGAGCGCGCCGTGGCCAGCGCGCAATAATCGAGGCCCGGGCAAGCGATGATGTCCGATATCAGGTTGGAGTTGGCTGTCGCCAGACCGATGCCGACCAGCGCATCATAGACCGCCTTGAGGTCGGCGCGGGCCACATGCGGCAGGATCAGGTTCTGCTCATGGCTGACACGCAGCTCGTCAAAGCCATATTTCTCGGCGATGTCGGCGATCGCTTCCATCTGGCTGTCCGAAGCGTCGCCGGGCACCTCGCCGATGCCCTTCAGCGAGATCGTCACCGCCGCATAGTCGGGATGGCGGTGCGTCACGACGTTCTGGTCGAGCCACTCCGAAAACCCCTTGGAATCGAGCCGCGCCAGCTTGACCGCCTGGTCGCCTTCCGGCCGCCCAGCGAGCACCGGTGGCGCGAAATAGGCCTCGATCGCGCGGATGTCGGCTTCCGGCAGCTTCAGCTCGGCGTCCTTCAACTCCAGCCACTCGGCCTCGACCTGACGGGTGATCTCCTCGACGCCGGTCTCATGGACGAGGATCTTGATGCGCGCCTTGTACTTGTTGTCCCGGCGGCCATAGAGGTTGTAAACGCGCAGGATCGCCGTGCAGTAAGACAAAAGATCGGCTTCCGGCAGGAAGTCGCGGATTTTCCGGGCAACCATCGGCGTGCGGCCCTGGCCGCCGCCGATATAGACGGCAAAACTGAGTTCGCCGGCGGCGTTCTTCTTCAGGTGCAGGCCGATGTCGTGGGTCTGAATGGCGGCGCGGTCGCGCTCGGCGCCCGTCACCGCGATCTTGAACTTGCGCGGCAGGAACGAGAATTCCGGATGCACCGACGACCACTGGCGCAGGATTTCCGCGTAGGGACGCGGATCGGCGACTTCGTCGGCGGCAGCGCCGGCGAAGTGGTCTGCGGTGACGTTGCGGATGCAATTGCCGCTGGTCTGGATGGCATGCATCTCAACGCTCGCGAGATCCGCCAGGATCGCCGGAATGTCAGACAGCGCCGGCCAGTTGAACTGGATGTTCTGGCGCGTGGTGAAATGGCCGTAGCCCTTGTCGTATTTGCGGGCGATGTGGCCAAGCATGCGCAACTGCTTGCCGTTCAGCGTGCCGTACGGCACCGCGATGCGCAGCATGTAAGCATGCAGTTGAAGATAGACGCCGTTCATCAGCCTCAATGGCCGGAACTGGTCCTCGGTGATCTCGCCGGCAAGACGACGCTGCACCTGGTCGCTGAACTCGGCAACGCGGGCCTGGACAAAATCGTGGTCGAACTCATCGTAACGGTACATGCTTGGTCTTTCAGGGCGCGTCCGCCCATGCCTGGTGTCTTGGTTATGCTGCCCGCGCAGCCTGCTTGCCGAGATCGTTGCGAATGGTCGGGCCGGCGGCGCGGATCTTCTCGCGCAGCCGCACCGGTTGGACGACGCCGTTGACGACTTCAGCGTCGATCAAATTGACGTCGACCACTTCGTTGGCGGCATAGGCCTTGGCGCCGGTCGCCTCGAGCCTGTCCTCGGCTGCCTTGTCATGGGCGAGGTCGGCATGGTCCACCGTCTCGGCCCAGCCGCCATCGGCGTACCAGACGGCAATACCGTCGGTGAGGCGGTTGGCGGTAAGTATCTTCATTGCTGAACTCCTTCGGCGACCGAACTGGACGCGCCTTCATGCCTGTGTGCCGCCAGCGGCTCGGACCGTTCAAAGTTGGCGCCGGCGACCGCATCGCCGATGATGGTCATGACCGGGCCGGAAAGATCGGCGCGCGTTTCCAGCGACGGCAGGTCGGCAAGCGTGCCGTGGAAGCGACGCCGGTTGGCGAGGCTGGCATTCTCGACCACGGCCACCGCCGTATCTGGCGACAGACCCGCCTCGATCAGCCGTCCGGCAACCTCGGCGGCCACCGAGCGGCCCATATAAACGGCGACGGTGGCGCCGGAAATGGCGAGCTTGGCCCAGTCGGGCAGCGAATTGCCCTTGAGGTCGTGGCCGGTGGTGAACACCATCGACGAGGAGACACCGCGCAAGGTCAGCGGCAGTTCGAAATCGGCGGCGGCGGCAAAGGCCGCGGTGACGCCCGGAACCACCTCATAGGCGATGCCGGCATCGCGAAGTGCCGCCATCTCTTCGCCGGCCCGGCCGAACACCAGCGGATCGCCTGACTTCAGCCGCACGACACGCTTGCCTTCACGGCCAAGCTCGACCAGCAGCGCATTGATCTCAGCCTGGCTCTTGGTGTGACAGCCCTTGCGCTTTCCGACCGGCAGACGCTCGGCATCGCGGCGACCCATGGCAACCACCGCCTCCGGCACCAGCGCGTCATGGACGATGACATCGGCTTCCATCAGCAGGCGGTGTGCGCGCAAGGTCAGAAGATCCTCGGCGCCCGGACCGGCACCGACCAGCGCGATGTGGCCGCGAGCCGGCGCATTCGAAAGCAGGAGATCGACGGCAGCATCATGCGCCTGCGAAAGCTGACCGATTTCAGCCGCGCGTGCAGGAGCACCAGTGAAGAAATCATTCCAGAAGCGGCGCCGGGCATTGCCTCTCGGCAGCAGCTTCTCGGCAGCCCCGCGAAACGAAGCGGCAAGCGTTGCCAGCGGCCCGAGCGACGGCGACAGCATACGGTCGATGCGGCCGCGCAGCATCTGCGCAAGCACCGGCCCGGCGCCTTCGGTGCCGATGGCGATGGCGACTGGCGCGCGGTTGACCAGCGCCGGGGTGAAGAAATCGCAAAGCTCAGGCCGATCGACGGCATTGACCGGAATGCTTAGGCGGCGCGCATCCGCAGCCACCCGACGGTCGAGTTCCTCGTCGCCGCTGGCGGCAAACACCATGATCGCGCCTTCGAGCTGCGATGCGTCGTAAGCGGCGGCAAAATGGCTCGCGCCGGCCTGGGCGACGAAGGCGAGCAGGTCAGGCTCGGCGTGTTCCGCGATAATCCGCAGGACCGCACTCGACTGTCCGATCAGCCGCGCCTTGGCCAGCGCCTCTTCGCCGCCGCCAACGATGGCCACAGCTTCGCCCTCGACCCGCATGAACACGGGGAAGGCATTGAGCTTGGGAGCAGTGTGCGACATGGACGCGAGCGGAATCCTGAATGAGCTTGCAGTTCTACGCGCGGGCGCGAGAAACCAGAAGGAACGCACTCGCGCATCCCTTATCGGGATGCAATTGCTTTTCTGAAAGCATCCCGGCCAAGAGAAAAATATTTCTCGTTTACAGATGGAGCGGATTCAAGCTGCTGTCGCAGGCCTTGTTTTCCGGGTCTTTTAGCGCCCGGGGAGAAAAGCCGCAAAACCGTTTTTTCTAAATTCTACCAAATTAGTAGATTAAAGCCGCGAACTCTGGATAGCCAGAATGTCCAACGCCGACGCGGCTGCCGACTGGAACATTAGTGGCTCGGGGCGCGTTCTCAAAAGGCCTGTCATATCGGATCGAAACCCCGGCTGCGGAACGCCACGAAAGGCCACCACGCGGCTGAAAAGGAGCCTGTCATCATGAACACAATCATACTCAAGCACGGTATCTGGGTCATGGTGGCCGATGGCGAGAAGGCGCTTTTCCTCCGAAACGCCGGCGACAACAAATATCCGAATCTCGAGGTGGTGCAGGAAATGCAGCAGGACAACCCGCCCACCCGCGAGCAAGGCAGTGACAGCCCGGGCCGATACAATGATGGTCCCTCCGTACACCGCAGCGCAGTCGAGGATACGGACTGGCACCGCATCGGCAAGGAGCGTTTCGCCGATGAAATCGCCGCCCGGCTCTACAAGCTCGCGCATGACGGCGAATTCAGCGAGATCGTGCTCGTCGCACCGCCGCTGGTGCTTGGGACAATGCGCAAAAAGCTGCATAAGGAGGTCGGGGACAAGGTGACCGCCGAAATTCCCAAGACATTGACCAACCATGCCATACCGGAAATCGAGGCCTTGCTGCAGGCAGCCTGATCATTGTCGATCGGCCCTGACCGATCGAGACGAATAGCACCGCACAAATTCCGATTTGACCGGCAGCTTTCTCGGCTGCCGGTCAAATATTTGCGGCAGCGCCGTCGATTTCATGGCTTTGCGGGTTGCATCGCCGACATACCATCCACCATATTGCAAACAGGCGGCGGCTTTGGGCGGCGCTCATCCAACATCGCTGTTTTTGAAAGGCGCTCCATAGACAATGCCGCATGACACGCCCCTTATCGCCACCATCGTCGCCGGTCTGGGGCTGGCTTTCGTCTTCGGGGCTCTCGCCAATCGCTTCCGCATTCCGCCGCTGGTCGGCTATCTCGTAGCCGGCGTGCTGGTCGGGCCGAACACGCCTGGCTTCGTCGCCGATGCCGGCCTTGCCAACGAACTGGCCGAAATCGGCGTCATCCTCCTGATGTTCGGCGTCGGGCTGCACTTCTCGCTCAAGGATCTGCTGTCGGTGCGTGCCATCGCCGTGCCGGGCGCCATCGTCCAGATCGGCTTTGCCACCGCACTTGGCGCCGGTCTTGCCTGGATGCTTGGCTGGTCGATGGGCGCGGGGCTGGTGTTCGGCCTGGCGCTGTCGGTGGCCTCGACCGTGGTGCTGCTGCGTGCCCTGCAGGAACGGCGGATGATCGAGACCGAGCGCGGCCGCATCGCCGTCGGCTGGCTGATCGTCGAGGATCTGGCCATGGTGCTGGCGCTGGTGCTGCTGCCGGCGCTGGCCGGCGTGCTCGGCGGTCAGGAGCAGGCTGACGCCCATGCGAGCGGCCTGCTGTCGCTGCCGGCCAGCTACGGCATCTGGGGCGTCGTCGGCATCACGCTGGCCAAGGTCGCCGCTTTCGTGATCGTCATGCTGGTGGTCGGCCGCCGGGTCATTCCCTGGATCCTGCATTACGTCGCCCATACCGGCTCGCGCGAACTGTTCCGGCTGGCGGTTTTGGCCATCGCGCTCGGCGTCGCCTTCGGTGCGGCAAAACTATTCGGTGTCTCGCTGGCGCTGGGCGCCTTCTTCGCCGGCATGATCATGAGCGAGTCCGAGCTCAGCCACCGCGCCGCCGAGGAATCGCTGCCGCTGCGCGATGCCTTCTCCGTGCTGTTCTTCGTCTCGGTCGGCATGCTGTTCGACCCGTTCAGCCTGATCAGCAATGGCTGGCCGATCCTGGCGACGCTGGCCATCATCGTCATTGGCAAATCACTGGCCGCATTCGCCATCGTTGTCGCCTTCGGCTATCCCATCGCCACGGCGCTGATAATTTCGGCAAGCCTTGCCCAGATCGGCGAATTCTCCTTCATTCTGGCTGAACTCGGCGTCGGGCTGAAGCTGCTGCCGGAACAGGGCCGCGACCTCATTCTGGCCGGTGCGATCCTGTCGATTGTCCTCAACCCGCTGATGTTCCTGGCCATCGACTGGATGAAGCCGTGGCTGGAACGGCGCGCCGCCAGGACGGCACCACCGGTCGAGGCAAAACCGGTTGGTCCGGCGACGGAGCCGGGCCAGGTAGCCTCTGTCGCGGCAACGACGAAAAAGGAGGACGGCCCGCCTCCAAAGACGGCACTCACCGGCCATGCTATCCTGATCGGCTACGGCCGTGTCGGTGGCCTGGTCGGCTCGGCGCTGAAAGACGCGGCAATGCCCTTCCTGGTCATCGAGGACGCCGACAAGACGCTGGCGAAATTGAAAGCGGACAGCATCGAGACCGTCGCCGGCAATGCGGCCAATGCCGAAGTGTTCGCCGCCGCCAATCCCGAAGGCGCCAGCCGGCTGATCCTTGCCATCCCCAATGCCTTCGAAGCCGGCCAGATCGTGCTCCGAGCCCGCACCGCCAACCCTGGCATCAACGTCATCGCTCGTGCCCATTCCGACGCCGAGGTCGAACATCTCAAGGGTTTGGGCGCCGATACGGTGATCATGGGTGAACGCGAGATTGCGCGCGGGATTGTGGAAGAAGTTCTCGGTCCCAAACCGGAGTTGAGGCGCGAAACCGCCGAGCCATCGGTGGCCTGAGTTCCAAAGCCCAGGCTGCACTCTCGCACGCTGGCACCGTGATCGGCTCGACCACCCTTTCAAGCGAGCATCACGCCACGAATGCAGAGCCGCCATTTTGCGCGATACCACTGAGGTATTTGGCCGGCGGCTTCCCAAGCGCCTTCTTGAACATGGTGATGAAGGCCGTAACGGAACCATAGCCGAGATCGCCCGAGACCTGCTGGACACTCTTGCCGGAAGCCAGTTCCCGAATTGCAACGATCAAGTGCAATTGCTGGCGCCAGCGCCCGAAACTCAGCCCTGTCTCCTTTGTCACAAGGCGGGCGAGGCTGCTTTCGCTGAGCGCGACGCGATTGGCCCATTCCGCCAGTGTGCTGCGGTCGGCGGGGTCCTGCGCCAACGCTTCGGCGATCCTGTTCAAGCGCGGCTCGGATGAGATCGGCAGGTGCAATTGCTGGACAGGCATGCGTGGCAACTCGGTGAGCAGTATCTTGGTCAAGAGCTCGCCCCTCGCCTCGTCGTCCTGCAGCCGATCGGAAAGCTCGATGATCAATTCGCGCAGCAGTGGCGAGATCGAAAGTGTGCAGCACCGCTCCGGCAGGTCGGCGGCGCCCGGCTCTATGTAGACGAAAAAAATCCGGGCGTTGGCGGTTGCGACATTGCTGTGCTCCATGCCGCCGGGGATCCACACCCCGCAATGCGGCGGCACCATCCATAGACCGCTTGGAACGCGGCATGTGACGCCGCCGCCGAGCGCGAAGACGAGCTGGCCTTTGCGGTGCCGATGGGCGGGGACTTCCGCTCGGGTGTCGGGGATGTCGACGCGCACGGCAATCGCCAGCGCGGCTGGGTCATCCACATCGAGATCGAGCCAGGGGTAGCTGAGGGGCTGTCTCATGATTGACTGTTATTAGCGATGAAACGCCACGATAGCTAAATTCTTTAACCGCGAAAGTCGATAGGCTTCGGTTCGCGCAGGGTTGATCTCGTGACGCTGCGCGCCCCCGGCGGTATGGCCCGCTACCTACGTGGGTACTCAGCTTGCAGTGCTTTCCAACGCAAGCTGGCACCGACAAGCCAGCAACAAGGTACGCCCATGCTTGCCCTGGTCATCTCTCCAGAAAACGCGACCGGGTTGAGGCTCGCCGACGTCGCCGAGCCTCAACCGGCCTCGAATGAAGCACTTGTCTCGGTCCACGCGACTTCGTTGAATCGCGGCGAACTGCGCCTGCTTGCCATACGCCCCAAGGGTTGGATACCCGGCCAGGACATTGCGGGGATTGTCGAACGAAGAGCAGCCGATGGTTCCGGGCCAACCGTCGGCGCCCGGGTTGTCGCGTTGGTCGACGAGGCTGGTTGGACCGAACGCATCGCAGTCCCAACCGACCGTCTCGCCGTCCTGCCGGATGACGTCAGCTTCGTTTCCGCAGCTACGCTTCCGGTCGCCGGTACGACGGCGCTGAGGACTCTACGCCATGGCGGGGACCTCGCCGGCCAGCAGGTCTTGATCACCGGCGCAAGCGGTGCGGTCGGTCGTTTCCAGATCCAGCTCGCCCGCCATCAGGGCGGATTCGTGACCGCTGTCGCCGCCGCCCGGCACGCCGAGGATCTCCGCGGCCTTGGAGCCGAGCAGGTTGTCGAAGCGATCGATCTGGCCGAGGGACCGTTCTCGCTGATCACGGAGTCGGTGGGCGGCAAAAGCCTCGCTCACGCGATCGAGCGCGTCGCACCTAGCGGGACCATCGTCATGTTCGGTTCGAGCAGCGGCGAACTGACGCCCATTGGATTTCGCCAGTTCGTTCCGGATCACGAAGGGGCGAGGCTTCAGACTTTCGCGTACTACACGTCTGGTCCAGGCATTGGCGAGGACATCGCCTCGCTGCTCGCTCTGGTCGCAGCCGGCCGGCTCGAAACGCGCGTGGCCTTGACCGTGCCGTGGACAGACAGCGCCCAAGCGCTGAACGCACTGCGACAGCGCAGCTTCAGCGGCAAGGCCGTTCTCACCATAACAGGATGAGCATCCTGTTTTGTCACACGTGCTGGCCGCCATTGATGTGGATTTCCGAGCCGGTCACGTAGGACGCCTGCTGCGAGCACAGGAAGAAGATGATGTCGGCGACTTCCGCCGTGGTGCCAAGGCGCCTGAGAGGGATGGTCCCGACGATCTTGTCAGTGCCCGGCGACAGGATCGCGGTGTCGATCTCGCCGGGCGCAATGGCATTGACGCGGATGCCGTGCGGGCCGAAATCATGTGCCATCTCGCGCGTCAGCGAGCCGAGTGCCGCTTTCGATGTGGCGTAGGCCGTGCCGGCGAAGGGATGCACGCGGGTTCCGGCGATCGAGGTTACGTTGACGATCGAGCCCTTGGCCGCCGCCAGTTCCTTGAACAGGCCGCGCGCCAGCATGATCGGCGCGAAGAAATTGACCTGGAACACGTCGCGCCAGACATGCATCGGCGTGTCGATCGAATCCATGCGGCTGTTGCCGTCCTTGAGCTTCGGCGAAATGCCGGCATTGTTGACCAGCGCATGCAGCTGGCCGCCATGCGCTTCCAGCCGGTGGCGGATTTCGGAGACGGCGATGCCGACATCCTCCTGATCGGCGAGATCGACCTTGATGTGGTCTTCCGGCCCGGCCGGCCACGGGCAGTCCTCGGCGAAAGCCTGCCTGGAGCAGGTGATGACGCGCCAGCCCTCGCGCGAAAAACGCTTGACGGTGGCGTGGCCAATGCCGCGGCTGGCGCCGGTCAGCACGATGGTCTTTCTGGTGTCGAGTTCAGTCATCTCAGGGTCTCCAGCCGGCAGATGTAGCCGAACGCCGCCGAGGTGGCGAGAGGCCGAAATGTCACCATTCACGTCAAAGGAGGAACCGGGAAGCCAACTCGCCGTTGGTTCGGGGAGTGCAGGACAAGGGTGCGGGGTTTCACATCAAATCAATCGGACAGAGCCATGACACAGACAGCACCCCTCGACATCGCCACCGCCTTCACCAAGGCGTGGACAGGCCACGACCTCGAAAAGGCAGCATCCTATGTCGCCGACGACGTCGTTTTTGATGGGCCGATGCAGCAATCGACCGGCAAGGCCCCCTACCTGAAGGGCCTGACCAAACTTTCACAGGATGTGACCGGTGTGCGCATGATCGCTGCTTTCGGCGACGATCACCAGGCGCTGCTGATGTATGACTTGATGACAAAGTCGTCCGGCGCGCTTTCCTGCGCCAAGCACCTCACCGTCCGCGATGGCAAGATTCACAGCGACAAACTGACCTTTGACAGCAAGAAATTGGGCAGCGCCAAGCCACGGAATTAGCGGATCGGATCAGCCGCCAAGGAGGTCGAGGATCGAGGTCTGCCGCTTTTTGCGCGGACCGCCGACGTCGCCTGGCGGCACCGGGTGCTTGATCGATGCGGTGGCGCCGTCATCCTCCGGCATGGAAAGGCCATCGGCATCGACGGTTTGGGCGGGACGGGCTGCGCGGGACGGCGCTTGGGCAACCGGCGCTGCTGGCCGCGCCGGAACCTGCTGGCCGACCGACGTTGACGGAACCGGCGCCGTGTTGTTCGCCGAGGGGATCTCGTCGGGGACGATTGTGTCGGCCGGCGTCGATTTCCAGGTGCCGGGCAGCGGCCGCACCGGCACACCCTCGTGGGCCGCAACCATGAACTCGTGCCAGGCCTGCGCCGGCAGTGCGCCGCCGGTGACCTTCTTCATCGGGCTGCCATCGTCATTGCCGAACCACACACCGGTGGTGAGGTTGGCGGTGTAGCCGACGAACCAGGCGTCGCGCGAATTCTGACTGGTGCCGGTCTTGCCGGCCGATGGCCAGGCGAAAGCCGCTTTCCGGGCAGTGCCGATCTCAACCGTGCCCGTCATCATCGAGTTCATCATGCCCACGATCTCAGGCTTGACGACGCGCGGCGCGCTGCCGCCGCCGCTGTCGTAAAGCACTTTGCCCTCGGTGGTCGTCACGCGCCGGATGAAGTGGATGTCGGGCTTGTAGCCGCCATTGGCGAATGGGACATAGGCCGAGGTCAGCTCCAGCGGCGTCACTTCCGAAGTGCCGAGCGCGATCGAGGTGTTGGCTATCAGGTCGGACTGGATGCCCATGCGGTGGGCCGCCTCGACTACCGCGTTCGGCCCGACCTCCATGGTCAGCTGCGCGGCCACCGAGTTCAGAGACTTGGCCAGCGCGGTGGCCAGCGTCACCTTGCCGAAATACTTGCCGCCGTAATTGTCGGGTGTCCAATTGCCGATCTTGATCGGCGCATCGTTGCGGATGCTGTCGGGCGTGCGACCGGCTTCGAGCGCGGCCATATAGACGAACGGCTTGAACGCCGAGCCCGGCTGGCGACGTGCCTCCGAAGCACGGTCGAACTGGCTCGTCGAATAGTCGTAGCCGCCGACCATGGCGCGCACCGCGCCGGAATCGTCGATCGACACCAGGGCGCCCTGGCTGACGTTGAGCTTCTTGCCGCTGTCGTCGATCAGCCTGCGGATCGACTGTTCGGCGAGCTTTTGCAGGTTCAGGTCGACGGTGCTGTCGATGACGATGTCGCCGCGTACGTCGCCGATCAGGTCGGGCAGTTCCTCCATAATGGTATCGGCGACGTAATTCTCCGAGCCGGTCCAGTAGGACGGCGCACGCGTTGCCGGCGCGCTCATTGCCGAGGTCAGTTCTTTGGCGCTGATCTTTCCCTCGTCGCGCATGGCGGCAAGCACCAGTTGCGAGCGTTCCTCGGCGGCCTTCGGATCGCGTGCCGGCGACAGCCGCGACGGCGCCTTCAACAGGCCGGCAAGCAATGCGGCTTCCGACAGGGTGACGTCACGCGCGCTCTTGCCGAAATAGCGGCGCGAGGCGGCCTCGACGCCATAGGCGCCGGAACCGAAATAGACCCGGTTGAGGTACATTTCGAGGATCTGGTCCTTGGTGTGCTTGTGCTCCAGCCACAGCGCCAGCAGCACTTCCTGCACCTTGCGCTCCAGCGTGCGGTCGGGTGTCAGGAACAGGTTCTTCGCCAATTGCTGGGTCAGCGTCGAACCGCCCTGCGAGAAATGCCCGCCAAGCACATTGGTGACCATGGCGCGAGAAAGCCCGATCGGGTCGATACCGAAATGCGAGTAGAAGCGCCGATCTTCAATAGCGATGACGGCTTCCGGTATATAGGGCGACATTTCATGCAGGCCGACGGCCTCGCCACCGCTCATGCCGCGATTGGCGAGCAATTGGCCGTCGGCAGAGACGATCTTGATGTTGGGGGCGCGGTCGGGAATCGACCAGGTCGTCGCCGCCGGCATCTTGGCGCCATAGTAGACGACGATGCCGGCCACCGCGATGCCGCCCCAGATGGCGAACACAAAGCACCAGTAGAACAGCCGGCCGAGCACGCCGAACAGGCCGCGCCGGCTTCTGCCGCGCTTGACCCGCGACGATTTCCCTTTGGCCGGCTTGCGTTTTGCGGAGGCTTTGCGATTGCTCGGCACGACGCGATCCTCCTCGTTCACCGAAAGACCCGCCGAGGACCGCGCCTGCGGCGGCCCCTCGAAACTGGGTTCGATGCGACTGTCCCTGCGGTTCGCCATGCGCTGTGCTTGATATCCCCGATGCCTATGGCGTTCGGGTTGAAGAGTAGATGCGGCGGTTTAAAGGCGGGTTAAGTCGTGTTCGAATGCCGGCCTTGGGGTTGGGCAGCGAAAAGGCCAGCGTCCGCTCTTTGCAGGTCACTGCCACCACGCTGTTCGGTGTCTCGTTCAGATGGGCTCGAACTTCACGTCCGGCTGGTCGGGACCGCCCGCTTGCCGCAACAGCGCGACAATGTGTTCGCCCCTGTCAGCCGGCTGTCGCCTCCAGTTCGAGGCGTTCGTCACGTGCAGCCAGCCATCGACCACCATGAAAAAATCCTCGGATTGATCATGTCCAGCGCCGAAGCGAAGCGATTTGTTTTCAGCGAACCGAACCATCGCCGGGTCGATCGACCTGTAGAGCACCGGCCAGTTGCCGCCGCCGGAATCCATATGAAACTTGTAGCTCGGGGCGAAATCCAGCCGCCGCCGCAACAGGCTTCCATCGAAAAAACAGAAGCCGGGCCACAAGAACCAGCCGCCTGGTGTCGGCGTATCGCGCCGCACGCTGCCGTAGAGGCTCTTGCCCTTCATCCGGTCGCGGATCGAAAATGGTTCAGTTGGAAAGATGTCATGATCGATGAAGCCGAAAAGCTTCGGCCCGAACCCAGGCAAGAAATTCCGCACGATCCAGTTGAGCGCTTGACCGTGCGATCTGCTGACGACCAGCCTGTTCTTCGGCAATGCGACATAGGGGACATGCTGGCGACGGCAGAGATCGCGGATCGCTTTCCTCGCCTCGTCCTTCTTGCTGTTGTCGAAGACGATGTAGCTCTCGTGCTCGGCAAGGTATCGGCGCACCAGGTGGATCTGCCATTCGATCACGTCGGGCCGGTTGAAGGCCACGGTGGCGACGACCGCATCACGGAATACCTGCTCTTGCCCCTGCAATTCGCTGACCGGCGCGGATGTCCTCAGAAAGCGAAACACCCGCCAATGATAGCGCAGCAGCGCCTCACGCCTCGGCGGCCTGTTCAGCCTCTCCCATTCCGCCACGGTAATCCCAGGCTGATCGACGCCTTCCGGGGCGTCAGAAGCAACCATGTCGCGCTCCCGCATGGCTTAGTTCTGCTGGATCGAAATGCCCTTGTCGTCGATCTTGAGTTCGACGCCTTTGGGTTTGGTCTGCTCGCGATAGACGTAGATGCCGAGCGCAATGACCACGACGACGAGCGCGCCAATGACGAGATAGAGCGTATTCTGTTTCATGGCGCGCTCTTTGCGTTGTCGAGCCTCAGGCTCTTTTCAGGACCTTGACCAGCACCAGCAGGATGATGGCGCCGATTGTGGCATGGATGATCGCGGCGAGAGTGCCGCCGCCGATGGAAAATCCGATCCTCGGAAACAGCCAGCCAGCGATGAACGCGCCGACGATACCGACAATGATGTTGCCGATCAGACCGAAGCCGAAGCCGGAAACGATAAGACCGGCGAGCCAGCCGGCGATGGCACCGATGATGATGAAGACGAGCAGGCTTTCGACACCCATAGAGAGTTCCTCCGAGCAAGAGGACGACGGCGGAACGGAAAGCTCCGAATCGGCCTCGATATCAACGGCTTCAGGCTATTCGAAAGCGGCCGGCCTCACCAGCGGCGCCATCATTGATCGTCATCGTCGCTTGCGGCAGGGCGCCAACTGGTCGGCTCGACCTTCTTTTGCGTGTGACTGTCGATATAGACCCACCAGCCGTCGTCGCGATATTGCGCGATGGATTCGTTGATGACGCCGTCGCTGTCCTTCCAGGTCACGGAGACCTTGGAGCCATCTGTCGGTGCGGTCGCAATCGGCTTTCTGTCCGCCATGTCATCATCCCCCAATTGCACCGACAAACTGAGCCGACAGAACGCGGCGGCCTGCATCCGGTTCCAAACGCTCACCGGCCGCGGAGCGCGCCGACGACCGTCAGCTATGGGCGAAGATATCCTCTTCGTCCCAGCCCATCAGGTCAAGCTTGGCACGCGTCGGCAGGAAGCGGAAGCAGGCATCGGCTTCCTTGATCCGCCCATCGCGCGCCAGCCGTCCGGCAAGCACATCGCGCAACCGGTGCAGATAGAGCACATCGGAAGCTGCATATTCGAGCTGTTCGGGCGACAGCGTCTCGGCCGCCCAGTCCGACGATTGCTGCGCCTTGGAGAGGCCGACGCCAAGAAGCTCGAAGCAGATGTCCTTCAGCCCGTGGCGGTCGGTGTAGGTGCGGGTCAGCCGCGAGGCGATCTTGGTGCAGAACACCGGCTCGGGCATGACGCCGAACGCATTGTAGAGCACGGCGAGGTCGAAGCGTCCGTAGTGGAACAGCTTGGTTACGCCGCGGTTCCGCAGCAGGCTGACGAGGTTCGGCGCCTTCTTCTGGCCGGGCGCGATCTGGATCACATCGGCCGTGCCGTCGCCGGGCGAAATCTGCACCACGCACAGCCGGTCGCGATGCGGATTGAGCCCCAGCGTTTCGGTGTCGATGGCCACTGCCCCGACATTGTAGTGCGAGAGGTCGGGCAGATCATGCTTGTGGAAACGGATATCGGCCATTGTCTTCTCCGGTCGAGCCTTGCGCGTCCCTTGACCCGCAAGGGACGCTGTAGCGCTTTGTCTTGTGGCCCGTCCTCGCCGCGTTCCGCTGAAAAATCAACTGAAAGTTGATTTTCACGCCGCGTCAGCGGGTCAGCGCATCGAGAATCCGCGCCCAGGAGCGCTGGCCCTTGTGGAAGGAGCTGAGCTCGTATTTCTCGTTGGGCGAGTGGATGCGGTCGTCGTCGAGGCCGAACCCGACCAGCAGCGATTCCATGCCGAGATAGGTCTGGAAGTCGCCGACCACCGGGATCGACCCGCCGCTGCCCGTCGTCACCGCCGGCTTCGGCCATTCGTCGGACAGCGCATCCTTGGCCTTGGCCAGGAAGGGCGAGTCGTAGGAAAGCTGGATTGCCGGCGAGCCGCCATGCGGATGGAATTCGACCGAGCAGTCGGCCGGAATCCGCTCCTTGACGAATTTCTGGAACGCCGCGCGGATTTTCTTGGGATCCTGCTTGTGTACGAGGCGAAACGACACCTTCGCCGAGGCTTCGGCCGCGATCACCGTCTTGAAGCCCTTGCCGGTGTAGCCGCCGATGATGCCGTTGAACTCGGCCGTCGGCCGCGCCCAGGTCAACTCCAGCACGGAGCGGCCCTCTTCGCCCGACGGGATCGACAGGCCGACTGGCCCGAGGAACGTCTCGGCCGTCTCGCCCAGCGTCTCCCAAGATTTCAGGATCTGCGACGGCGTTTCCTCGACGCCGTCATAGAAGCCGGGAATGGTGATGTGACCGTCCTTGTCGTGGATATCGGCCAGCACCTTGGCCAGGATGCGGATCGGGTTGGCGGCGGCACCCCCATAGAGGCCCGAATGTAGGTCGCGATCGGCCGCCTTCACCGTGATCTCCTCACCGACCAGCCCGCGCAGCCCGACGCAGATCGACGGCGTGTCGCGGTCCCACATGCCAGTATCGCAGACCAGCGCGAAATCGGCCTTGAGTTCGTCGGCATTGGCTTCGAGGAACGGCTTCAACGAGGGCGAGCCGGATTCCTCTTCGCCCTCGAACAGGATGGTGATGCGGCAAGGCAAATTGCCGTGCACCTGCTTCCAGGCGCGGCAGGCCTCGACGAAGGTCATCAGCTGGCCCTTGTCGTCGGCCGAGCCGCGTCCGGTGATCACCTTGTGATCCGGGCCGACCTCCTTGACCGCGGGGGCGAACGGGTCGCTTTCCCACAATTCGATCGGATCGACCGGCTGCACGTCATAATGGCCGTAAAACAGCACATGCGGCGAACCGGCCGGGCCATCGTGATGGGCGACCACCATCGGGTGTCCGGGCGTGTCGCGCACACTGGCATCGAAGCCGATCAGCTTGAGCTCCGCCACGAGCCATTCCGCCGCCTTGCGGCAGTCGGCGGCATAGGCCGGATCGGTGGAGATCGACTTGATCCTGAGCAGGCCGAACAGGCGTTCGAGGCTCTGGTCGAGATTCTTGTCGAGACGGTCGAGGACGGGGGAAACTGCGGACATATGTGAAGCCTTTCGATTCAGAACCCGAACCGTAAAGGCAGGACAGCAAAACGAAAAGCCCGCGATCATTGGACCACGGGCTGCAAACGTCTGTCTGGGATAAAAAAGACCGCCGTGGTGGAGGGGGAACCACGGCGGCCTTCTACTCGAAACGATGCGGCAGCCCGGAGAGGGGGGATAGGCTGCCGCAGGTGTCCGGGATAGGCGGGGGACGGGCCTTGCTCCGGACTCGGCGAAAACTGCCGATGACGTGTATTTGGGTCTCTGAACATGGCGATTCAAGGGCACGAAAATTACAGTTTTGTAACATAGGCGTGAGCGGGGTGACGGCGATCTGTCAGGGTGTTGCCGGAACCGATAGTTGAGGCTGCCTTTGGCATGGACCAAGCCGCCGCGCCGCGCTATCCCTGCCGGCATGAAAAAAGGCGATCATCTCTTCCTTGTCGACGGCTCCGGCTACATCTTCCGTGCCTATCACGCGCTGCCGCCGCTGACCCGCAAATCCGACGGCCTCCCGGTCGGCGCCGTTTCCGGCTTCTGCAACATGCTGTGGAAGCTGATGCTCGACGCCCGCAACACCGATGTAGGCATTGTGCCGACGCATTTCGCCGTCATTTTCGATTATTCGTCGAAGACCTTCCGCAACGACCTCTACCCCGAATACAAGGCCAACCGCTCGGCACCGCCGGAAGATCTGATCCCGCAATTCGGCCTGATCCGCCAGGCGACCAGGGCGTTCAACCTGCCCTGCGTCGAGATCGAAGGCTACGAGGCCGACGATCTGATCGCCACCTATGCCAGGCTCGCCTGCGAAGACGGCGGCGATACCACCATCATCTCCTCCGACAAGGACCTGATGCAGCTGGTTGGCGATACGGTCGCCATGTACGACCCGATGAAGGACCGCCAGATCGGCATTCCGGAGGTGATCGAGAAATGGGGCGTGCCGCCGGAAAAGATGGTCGACCTGCAGGCACTGACCGGCGATTCAGTCGACAATGTGCCTGGTGTGCCCGGCATAGGGCCGAAGACGGCGGCGCAACTGCTCGAACAGTTCGGTGACCTCGACACGCTGCTGGCCCGGGCCGGCGAGATCAAGCAGGACAAGAGGCGCGAATCGATCATCGCCAATGCCGACAAGGCGCGCATTTCACGTCAGTTGGTGACGCTGATGAACGACGTGCCGGTGACCGAGGGACTGGAGGATTTCGTCCTGCACGCGCCGGACGGCCCGAAGCTGATCGGTTTCTTGAAGACCATGGAATTCACGTCACTGACCCGCCGTGTGGCGGAAGCGACCAGCACCGAGGCCGGCGACGTCCAGGCCGTCGCGGTCACCGTCGAACGCGCCGATCATGCTCATGGCCCAGATGTCGGGGCCGGGTTGCCGCCGGTTGCCCGAAACGCGTCCGGCACTGAACCGGACGAAGCCGGCGGGACGGCGGAGACGTCAAAACAAGGCGATACCCCTTCCCTGCTCGCGGCATTGCGGCTGGAGCGCGCGGCCACCGGCAAGATCGATATTTCTGCCTATCATTGCATTCGCGATGTCTCGACCCTGAAAGCCTGGGTGGCCGAGGCACGGGAGGCGGGCATCGCCGCCTTCGATGTCAGGGCAACATCGGCTGATCCGATGCAGGCCGAACTGATCGGCATGGCCATCGCCACGGCGCCCGGGCGTGCCGCCTATATCCCCTTTGCCCACATGAGCGGCAATGGCGACCTGCTCGGTGGTGGCGCGCTCGAAAACCAGATTCCGCTGCGCGACGCGCTGGCGGTGCTGAAACCGCTGCTGGAGGACAGATCGGTTCTCAAGATCGCGCAGAACCTGAAATACGATCTTGTCATCATGAGCCGCTACGGCATCGATGTCGCACCGTTCGACGACACCATGCTGATCTCCTACGTGCTCGATGCCGGCACGCCCCATGGTCACGGCCTGGACTCGCTAGCCGAGAAATGGCTGGGTCATACCCCTCTCCTGCTCAAGGACGTCACCGGCTCCGGCAAAAGCTCCGTCGGTTTCGATCAGGTCGACATCGACAAGGCGACCGCTCATGCCGCCGAAGACGCCGATATGACGCTGCGGCTCTGGCTGGTGCTGAAACCGCGGCTTGCCGCCAAAGGCCTAGTGTCGGTCTATGAGCGGCTGGAGCGGCCGCTGGTGCCGGTGCTGGCGCGCATGGAACAGCGCGGCATCTCGGTCGACCGGCAGATCCTGTCGCGGCTCTCGGGCGAACTGGCCCAGGGCGCCGCTCGCCTCGAAGAGGAAATCTACCAGCTCATCGGCGAGCGCATCAACATCGGCTCGCCAAAACAGCTTGGCGACATCCTGTTCGGACGCATGGGCCTGCCCGGCGGTTCCAAGACCAAGACCGGCCAGTGGTCGACCTCGGCGCAGCTTCTCGAAGATCTCGCCGCCGAAGGTCACGAACTGCCGCGCAAGATCGTCGACTGGCGCCAGCTGACCAAGCTGAAATCGACCTATACCGATGCGCTGCCGGGCTTCATCCACCCCGACACCAAGCGCGTTCACACCTCCTACGCGCTGGCCGCGACGACGACGGGACGCCTGTCGTCCTCCGATCCGAACCTGCAGAACATCCCGGTGCGCACCGCCGAAGGCCGCAAGATCAGGACCGCCTTCATCACCGACAAGAGCCATCGGCTGGTCTCGGCCGACTACAGCCAGATCGAACTGCGGGTGCTCGCCCATGTCGCCGAGATCCCGCAATTGCGGCAGGCTTTCGCCGACGGCGCCGATATCCACGCCATCACCGCGTCTGAGATGTTCAACGTGCCGGTCGAGGGCATGCCTTCGGAAGTCCGTCGCCGCGCCAAGGCGATCAATTTCGGCATTATCTACGGCATCTCGGCCTTCGGCCTCGGCAACCAGCTGTCGATCCCGCGCGAGGAGGCCGGCAACTACATCAAGAAATATTTCGAGCGCTTCCCCGGCATCCGCGATTACATCGAGGAGACCAAGGCCTATGCCCGCGAGCATGGCTTTGTCGAAACGATCTTCGGCCGCCGCATCCATTACCCCGACATAAGATCGTCCAATCCCTCGCTCCGCGCCTTCAACGAACGCGCCTCGATCAACGCCCGCCTGCAAGGCACCGCCGCCGACATCATCCGCCGCGCCATGATCCGCATGGAGGAGGCGCTGGAAAAAGCAGGGCTTTCCGCACGCATGCTGCTGCAGGTGCATGACGAACTGATCTTCGAGACAGTCGAGGCGGAAGTCGAGGCAACGATCCCGGTCGTGCGTCACGTCATGGAAAACGCGGCGATGCCGGCGGTATCGATGTCGGTGCCGCTGCATGTCGATGCGCGGGCCGCCAACAACTGGGACGAGGCGCATTGAAGCCTATCGTGGGCATCGGTCGCGATCCTTCACACCCCCCTCTGTCCTGCCGGACATCTCCCCCGCAAGGGGGGAGATTGGCAGCTTCGCGGGCAGCGCTTTTATTTCAACGCTGGTAATTGGTGGAAGCAGAAACGATATCCGATCTCCCCCCTTGCGGGGGAGATGTCCGGCAGGACAGAGGGGGGTGCTGTCCCGCCAGCATCGAAGGTTTCTTCACGCCTGACTTGGCTTCACGCCGCTTCCGCCAAACACTTGGCACACGTCCCGCGAAACTCGATCACCGCCTTCTTGGCGGCGAAGCCTGTCGAGCGCACCCATTCGTCCAACCGGTGGCCGACATCGTGGTCGGACATTTCGGTCACCTGCCCACATGTGTCGCATATCGCGAAGGCGGTCATCGAATGGCTGTGGTCGTGCGGCTCGGCGCAGGCGACGAAAGAATTGATGCTTTCGAGCCGGTGCACGAAACCTGACTTCACCAGCGTGTCGAGCGCTCGGTAGACCTGCAGAGGCGCGCGAAAACCGCGCTCGCGCAGTTGGTCGAGCAAGGTATAGGCACTGAGCGGTCCGCTGGCGGTCTCGAGTTTCTCGAGCACGCACAGCTGGTTCTTCGTCAGCACATCCCTTGCCGCCATGATCCTGTTTCCAACTCGCCTTCCGTCGCTTGCGCCGCGCACAAACTATCCATGTACCCATCCAGATAGCGACGAACAGGCATTTTTGCTACTGTTTCCAGCATTCTGCCCGCAAGGCGGTCGAGAACATCGATCGGAGCGGGGCAACAGGCAGGTTGCTCTGCGATGTAACGTTCAAAATACTGACAATATCTTCAGCGAGGATTGCCGCGCTTGGAATTTCGGTCGGGCTTGGGGAAGCAATCATGATCAAATTGACGCGGCGGACGCTGCTGGTCGGCACGTCCGCTTTGACCATGGCCGGCATGGTGTCGTTCCCGACCATGGCCGCATCGCGCACCTATCATGCGCTGCTGGTCGCCTGCACCGAATATCCCAACCTGCCGCAGAGGAACTGGCTGGTCGGGCCGAAGAACGATGCAGCCCTCATCCGCGACTATCTCCTGAAGAATGTGCCCGACCCGGTGCGCTTCGCGCCGGAGAACGTCACGCTGCTCGCCAAGGATGTCCCCGGCGCCAGTGGCCTGCCGACCCATGCGGCCATCAAAACCGCATTGGCCGACCTTGCCGCCAAGGTTCAGCGCGACGACTTCGTCTATCTGCATCTGTCTGGGCATGGCGCCCAGCAGCCGCAGATGGTCAAGGGCGACGAAACCGACGGGCTCGACGAGATCTTCCTGCCCGTCGATATCGGCAAATGGATCAACCGCGATGCCGGCGTGCCCAATGCGCTGATCGACAACGAGATCGGCGCGGCACTCGACGCCATTCGCGACAAGGGCGCTTTCGTCTGGGCCGTGTTCGACTGCTGCCATTCCGGCACCGCGACACGCGCCGTCGAGGTCAATGACGAGCTGGAGCGCAAGGTCGAGTTCGCCGACCTGGTCGGCGGCAACGAGGCCGAACGGGCTGCCGCGATCAAGGCCTATGACGAGGTGATTTCGTCCGCCGGCTCGCGCGGCATCGACGACAATGGCACGCGCAAGCCTGCCTTCAGCCTGAGCCCTACCGGCGGCGAACCGATCGCCAAGGGCAAGCTGGTCGCCTTCTATGCCGCGCAGACGGTGGAGACGACACCGGAAATGCCGCTGCCGAAGGGCACGCCGGATGCGCCCCGGTTCGGCCTGTTCACCTTCACCATCCTGTCGAAACTGGCCGAAAACCCCAACGTCACCTATCGCCAGCTCGGTCAGGCCGTGCTGCAGCAATATTCGGCCGACAGCCGCACCCGGCCGACGCCGCTGTTCGAGGGCGAGTTGGACGCACGGGTGTTCGGCACCGACAAGACCGACGCGGTCATGCAATGGCCTGTCGTCATCAAGGACGGCGAAGCGACGATCGGCGCCGGGCTGCTGCATCGCCTCACTCCGGGCAGCAAGCTTGCCATCCTGCCTTCAGCGCTATCGCCGCTGTCCGACGCTGTCGGATTTTTGGAAGTGCAGTCGGCAAAAAACCTGGAAAGCCGCGTCAAGTCGGTCGAGTTCGACAAGAAGCCGGCGCTCAAAGTCGCCGACATTCCGGCCAACGCCTATGCGCGGGTGGCGGAGATCGCCGTCGACTACAAGCTCGTGTTGGCGCGGCCGGCCATAGCCAAGGGACTTGAGAAGGAAACCGGTCTGGTCAATTCGGTTCTCGACGAACTGGCCACAGCCAGGGAGACCGGCTTCAACATCGAGCTGGTCGAGCCCGGCAAGAGCGCCGACCTCCGCCTCGCGATGATGCGCGAGAATGCTGTTCCCGGTGCCCCCAAGGATGCGACAGACAAGCCGGCGCTGTGGTTCCTGCCGGCATCGGGCGACGTGAGCCTGAAGGAGGGCGGCAAACCGCCGCTGATCATCATTCACGACCGCCAGAAACTGGCCGATGCAATGGCCAGGAACCTGCGCACCATCTTCCGCGCCACCGGGCTTTCGCGGCTGGCGGCGGCCTCGGACTACAAGCCCGAGGACGTCGACGTCCAGTTTCAGGTCAAACGTCGCGACAAGGACGGCCTCGAACCGCTGCAGGCTTCGGTTGTGCCGCGCGTGTCGCCGGGCGACGAAGTGCATGTGCTGGCCAAGAACGGCTCGGATCTGCTGGTCGACATCAATGTGCTCTATGTCGGCAGCGACTACTCGATCACCCACATCGTTGCCGAACGCCTCGCCCCGCAAGCCATGCTAGAAGAGGGGCTGCTGGCTTTCACCGACACCAGTTTCGGCATGGAGCGGATGATCGCGGTTTTGACCGAGGCGCCGCCGGAGAGCGAGAAGCAGGATCTGAGCTTCCTGGCGCAGGACGGCGTCGCCTCGGCGACACGCGGAATGGGCTCCGCCGGCTTCTCCGACATGCTGACCGATCTCGGCATGGCGCCGGCAACCCGCTCGGTGATGCGGCTTGCCGACAAGAGTGGCCCGAAAGGCGCGGTGATGATCTTCCCGATGGAGACGGTGCCGCGCGCCTGAGCGGATGCCGGCGCCGCATGGCTCTGCCGGCTCTTGCGCGATCGGCGCGATATGAGAACATTCCCGGCCGCTGACGCATGACGGCGGATGAAACGGATAGGATCGATTGTGAAGAATTCTGTGTTTTCCTGGCGTGGAACGCTAGCCGGCCTTGCCGGCGGCCTGTTGCTGATCGCCAACGCTTCGGCGGACGAGGCCTGCGGCCTGTGCGTCAAGCAGATCGTCACCAACTCGGAACTGGCGACGTGTTTTCTCGATCAATACGACCAGTTCGCCAAAAGCGGCAGCGACGCGGTTGTCGTCGATCTCAGCAACTGCCACTCGCGTGGCGTCGTCGAAGCCTTGCCGTCCCCGAACAAGGGGGCGGCGGAGCCTGACGTACAGTTCATGATTTCGCGCCTGCAGTTGCAATGCCTGAAAAAGAAGCTGGAGACGCCGGGCATTGTGCTTGATCCCTCCGCCACCATTGAACTGGACAGCTGCGGATGAAGAAGCCGACGGGCAACACCAGGCAGACAGCAATGACCGCACCCGCAAAAGCGCAGGCCGGCAAACCGGCCCTGCAGGAAACCACCGAGGGTTTCCCGTGGCCAAGCAGCCACGAGATCAAGAAGGAGAGCAACCCCTTCACAGACCGCGATTGGCGGATGCTGGTCTATGCCTGGTCGGGCATGGCCGTGCGTCTCGCCATCATCTTCACCTTGATGTTCTCGGTCTACCAGTTCCTGGCCAACCAAGAGCAGAAGCGTGTCGAGCAGACCATGTCGCTTGTCGAACTTTGGGAGAACAAGGACTACCAGCAGGCGCAGCGCGCGCTGAAAGATCGTCTGACGGCGCTCAACGCCAAATATGACAATCTGCTCAGCGCCAACCCCTCGCCAACCGAGGAGCAGGTGTTCCGGCAACGCATCGGCATCGAGGCGATGACCGCCTCCGGCGGCGACATGCCGCTCGCCGATTTCAGCGAGAATTTCGATCGCATCGTCTATTTCCTCAACCGGCTGTCCTTCTGCATCGACGGCGATTTGTGTTCGCGCAAAGTGACCGATGCTTATTTCCGTGACTATGCCGTCTCTTTCTGGAGCTATTTTGCCGGCTACATAGATAAGCAGCGCAAGGCGGGTTCTCCCACTTTCGCTTCGGCAATCGAGAACTATGTGCGCAACGGCCCGCCTGCACCCGCAGCCAAATAGCGACGCGAAAATCCGGCCTCCGCCTCCATGCGCGCCTGCCGCTGGCCGCGTGCAAAGGGTCGCAACGAATGCGTCCGCCAGAAAAAAGGCGGCGGGATTGCGCCGCCGCCTTTGTCTCCACCGCGAAATGCGCAGCGATTACTTATACAGGCTGTTGATCCACTGGACGTTGGCGGCGTTCAGGCGCACGGCGGTGTTCGCGTCGGGGCTTTCCGCCACGTTGATGCCGGTGATGATGCGCTGCTTGGCCTTGTTGTCGTAAGCATAGACCGAGCTGCCGCTCGACCCTGGGAACGTATCGCAGTCATACTGGAAATATTCCGGCGCGATGTTTTCGGCGTGCACTTCGCAGTTTGCCTTCCACATCGTGCCCATCGGCTTGTCGCCGGGATAGCCAACGAGATTGGCGGTGAAGTCGCCAAGATCGTCATAGTTCGCATAGCCCAGCCAGCCGAGATTGGTGCCGACATCCTGCTTCAGCGTGACTATGCCGAGATCCCACAGCAGGACCGACCCATAATAGCCCTGGTAGTTGTCGATGAAGCCTTGCAGCACATAGGCGCTTTCGAAGGCGAAGGCGCCGAACGGTGCGTCGTCGGCCGTGCTGCCGTTGAGGCCCGGCACGAACAGGTAGTCGGAGAGCCAATCCTTGTCCTCATGACTGTAGAGGCAGTGCGCGGCGGTGAGCACCGTGCGCGGGCCTATCAGCGTTGCCGAACAGCTGCCGAAGCTGCCCGTCTTCGGCGATTTGGCTTCGAGATAGCCGATTGCCGAGAACGGATAGGTCTTGGTGTTCTTGACCTGCTCGCGATCGTCGGTGCCGAAAACCTGACGGCCGGCTTCGCCTTCGCCGAGGTCCGGATCCTCGGTCTTGCGCTCAGCCCCGTCTTTTCCAGTGGCCGGAGCGTTCAGTTCCTTGATGATAAGCTCCCGCAACGCTTCGCTCGGCTCGATCTTGATCTCCTTGCCATCGGCGGACCGTCCGACGATGCCGTAGGATTTGACAGCCGTTGCCTCGTCGGCAAGCGGCGCGGCGCGGCTGTCTTCGTCGGTCAGCTTCGGTGGCGCGATTGGCTTTGCCCGCCCGGGCTTGTAGTCGCCTGAAGTCGCGTCGCGCGCGCTTTCGCCATTGCCGGCACTGGCGGAGCCAGGATCGGCGGCGAAAGCTGGAACCGCCCACATTGCGGCGGAAAGTAATGCGGACGCAATGAGTGCGTTTGTCAGTTTTGTCATGGTGAGACTCTCCCAAAAGTCAGCAAGGACTGGATCAAAATACAGAAATATTGTCGAGATCGTGGTGGCGTCGAAAAAGGAGTTTGGTTACCGCACTTGAAATATGACCATCGCCTATGCGGTCGGTCAAAGCCCCCGCCAAAGACACCGGCGCGGATATATTGCCTAAATTAATACAACATTGGAATGACAATTAGCTTCCACATAGCCCGTGGGGGGCTATAGGGTTTTGAGCGGGGTCTGCACAGGAACGCGATAAGCGAAGCAGTGCCTGACTTGGTGTCCCTGCCGTGCTGCTACAACAAAAGCTGCGCGGCCTGACCATCAGTCTGAGGCTTGCTTTGTTGATCATGCGCTGGGGCTGGTCCGCTCGGGAACATATCAGGAGGGCTTCAGATGAACATCATCCATCGGTTCAGGCCGATCGCCGCCGCATCGCTGCTCGGCATCGCGGCCGCCCTTGCGGCAGCCAATTCCACCCAGGCCGACGAAGCGGTCACCCGACCGGAGGCAGCGGTCTCGCCAATGAAGCGCGTGACGGAAGCCAGAGCGAAAGCAGCGGCGGAGAACCCCGACGCGGCCGACCGCGTCTATGGCGGCAACCAGGCCGAAAAGGGAGCCTACCCGTTCCAGGTCGCGCTGCTCACCACCGACAGGCTGGACGAGAATCCAGCATCGCAGGCCAACGCCCAATTCTGCGGCGGCAGCCTGATCGCGCCTGAATGGGTGCTGACGGCAGCACACTGCCTCAACGACAAGGGCCAGCCGGTTTCGCCTGAGAGCGTCACCGTGCTGACCGGTGCAACCGATCTCAGCGAGGGCAAGCGCCACAAGGTGGTGGAGGTCATCGTCAACGAAGGCTACAGCGAGCAGACCCTCGACAACGACCTCGGGCTGCTTCGGCTTGCCGAACCGGCCGACGCGCCGACCATCAAGGTCGCCCAGGACACAACGCCCGACACCGGCAAGACGACCGTCACCGGCTGGGGCAAGATGCAGGACGGCACCTTTCCGACCACGCTGATGGTCGCCGACCTCGACCTGCAGCCGAACCAGGCCTGCAACAGCGGCATCAAGGCCATCTATGCGCGTGATCTGAAGGCAGCACTCGGTGATCTGTCCCGCCGTATGCGCTATTCGGAAAAAGGCATCGACGCGGCGGCCAATGCGATCGCCGCCGACATGACCGACCCGCTGACCGGCAACATGATCTGCGCCGGCACCACCAGCGGCGTGCGCGATGCCTGCAACGGCGACAGTGGCGGCCCGCTGTTCATGACCGGTGCCGAAGGCCCGGTCCAAATCGGCGTCGTCAGCTGGGGCGAAGGCCCGGCTGACGGCAGTGCGGCCTGCGGCCACAAGGACGCCTACGGCATCTACACGCGGCTGGCCAACTACACCGGCTGGATCGAGGCGAAGATGAAAAGCTCTGCTCCGGCGCTTGCCAAACCCAAGGCGGGACTCGGCACGGCGCAGAAACCGAAAACGCCCTGAACCGCGGCCATTTGGCTTCCCATGAAAAACGGCGGGAGTGCCCGCCGCTCTTATTTTGCCGGCTTGAGTGGTTTATTTTCGCGGCGGGCCTTTGCGCTCGGCCGAAGCTGCCCACAGATTGATGTCGGACTCCCGGGCATAGGTATCGATCTCGGCGAGTTCGGCATCGCTGAAGTCGAGCACCTTGAGCGCGCCGACGCAGTCCTCGACCTGCTCCGGCCGGCTGGCACCGATCAGCGCCGAGGTCACCCTGCCCTTGCGCAGCACCCAGGCCAGCGCCATCTGCGCCAGCGTCTGCCCACGCTTGCTGGCGATGGCGTCGAGCGCCTTGATGTTGGCGATGGTCTTGTCGTTGATGAAGGCTGTCTTCAGCGACTTGCCCTGGGAAGCACGGCTGCCGTCCGGAATGCCGCCGAGATACTTGTTGGTCAGCATGCCTTGCGCCAGCGGCGAGAACACGATGGAGCCGACACCGAGCCCTTCGAGCGTGTCGAGCAGGCCGTCTTCCTCCACCCAGCGGTTCAGCATCGAATAGCTCGGCTGGTGGATGACGCAAGGCGTGCCAAGCTGCTTCAATATATCGGCGGCCTCGCGCGTGCGCTGCGAATTGTAGGACGAGATGCCGGCATAGAGCGCCTTGCCCGAGCGCACGGCATGGTCGAGCGCACCCATCGTTTCTTCCAGCGGCGTGTCGGGGTCGAAACGGTGCGAATAGAAGATATCGACATAGTCGAGCCCCATGCGCTTCAGGCTCTGGTCGAGGCTGGCCAGAATGTATTTGCGCCCGCCCCATTCGCCGTAGGGACCGGCCCACATTTCGTAGCCGGCCTTCGTCGAGATGATCAGCTCGTCGCGGTAGGCGGCGAAGTCGGTGCGCAGGATTTCGCCGAAAGCGGTCTCGGCAGAACCGGGCGGCGGACCGTAATTGTTGGCGAGGTCGAAATGCGTGATGCCGAGGTCGAAGGCCTTGCGCGCGATCGCCTGCTTGGTCTTGTGCGGCGTGTCGTTGCCGAAATTATGCCACAACCCCAGCGAGATTGCCGGCAGCTTCAGGCCGGAGCGGCCACAGCGGTTGTAGATCATCTTTTCATAGCGGTTTTCGGCAGGCGTGTAGGGCATCGGAAAATCCTCAAATGGAAACGAGCCGATCGGCTGCATCGCGACAACGCGGCGAGTTGGCTCTGCCCCTCACCCTTACCCTCTCTCCGTCGAAACGGGGAGAGGGTTGAGGTGTGCTGCCTATTTCTTCTTCGCCAAAAGCGCCTTGGCTTCCTTGACGCCAAGTGCCGCCGGCCGTTCGCAGGTGGTCTGCATGGCGACGAACTTGCCGGTTTCGCCGGAACGCAACAGCCCGGTCATCACGTCGACGGCGTGCAGCGCCAGCTCCATCGAACAGCGGTGCGGCCGGCCTTCCGCGATTGCCACCGCCATATCGGCGAGGCCTGATGTGCGGTAGTTGGCCATCATGCCTTGCGAATGCATCTCGTTGGGCACGCCGAACGGATGCGGCCAGTTCGGCAGCTTCTTGACCGGCTTGGCCGCGTCGGTGAAGCGAACGTCACCGCCGAAGAAATTCGGATCCGGCACGAACACCGTGCCTGTCTCGCCATAGAGTTCCATCGGCGCGTGGCCGTGAGCCCAGACGTCCCAGCTGGTGTTGAGCGTGATAACGGCGCCGTTCTCGAACTCCAGCAGCCCATGGATGGTCGTCGGCGTGTTGACCGGTATCTTTTCACCCGCGCGCGGCTTTGAACTGATCGTCCGCTCCTTGGCCGGCGTCGTCGCGAAGGCCGCGACCTGCTTCACCGGCCCGATCAGCTGGATCAGATTGGTGATGTAATACGGTCCGATATCGAGCACGGGACCGGCGCCCGGCTGGAAGAAGAAATCCGGATTGGGGTGCCAATGCTCCATGCCGTGGCCCATGACATGACAGGTACCACTCGTGACCTTGCCAAGCTTGCCGGTGTCGATCAGGTTGCGCACCAGCTGGTGCGCGCCGCCGAGGAAAGTGTCTGGCGCCGAGCCGATCCGAAGACCCTTTTTCTGCGCCCGCTTCTTAAGGTCGAGCCCTTCCTTGACCGACAGCACGAACGGTTTTTCCGAATAAACGTGCTTGCCGGCGTCGAGTATCTGCTTCGACACCTCATAATGCACCGCCGGGATGGTCAGGTTGACGATGATGTCGATGTCGTCGGCCCTGAGCAGGTCTTCGACGGTCTCGGCGCGCAGCTTGAACTCCTTCGCCCGAGCCCTGGCCGCCTCCATGTTGATGTCGGCGCAGGCACGCATCTCGATGCCGCGAAACAGCGGCGCCAGCGAAAAATACGCTTTCGAGATGTTGCCGCAGCCGATGACGCCGATGCCAAGTTTCTTTGCCATGCTGATTGCTCCTAATAGGTTTTGGCGGCTGCGATGGAGCGGCGGGCGAAACGCTCGATGTCGTTGGGGTTGTCCTGTTCCATGACGTAGTATTGGGCCGCACTCTTGGCACGCAGCACCTTGATCAGACCGGCCCAGTCGATGGTGCCATGGCCGACATCCGACCAGCCATCCTCATCCAGCCCCTCGCCGGGCTTGGCCATGTCCTTGACGTGGACGGCACTGATGCGCTTGCCGTGTTTCTCGATCCACGGCAACGGATCATCGCCGCCGCGCACCACCCAGGCAACGTCCATCTCCCAGCTGACATCGGGCGCGGATGACAGGATGTGGTCCTGCGGCACCGATCCGTCGGCAAGTTTCTTGAACTCGAAATCATGGTTGTGCCAGGCAAAGCCGTAGCCAGCCTTTTTCGCGGCGTCGCCGACCTTTGCCAGGCGTTCGCCGAAGCCGCGCCAGCCGGCCACCTCGGATGGTCGCTGATCGGGCATCAGGAAAGGACAGATGAGCAGCGTGACACCGAGTGCGTCGGCGGTTCTGCGCACGCCGTCGAAATCGTTCTCGAGCGCATCGATCGAGAAATGCCCAGTCGGCATGGCAAGCCCGTTCTTGTCGAGCTCGGCACGGAATGCTCCGGGATCATCATAGACGCCGCCAAAACCTTCGACCTGGGCGTAGCCGAGCTTGCCGAGCATGGCGAGCACACCGTCCCAGGGTTGGAAATTGCGGGCGCTGTAAAGTTGGAATGACCAATTCATCATCTCTGTCCGTTTCACTTGGGGATTGTCGTTGGAAGGTTGGTTCTCGGAAGCTAGATGCGTGTGCCGGTTGCGGTGTCGAAAAGCGAAGCGCGCATCGGATCGAAGCCAAGCGTCACCGCCTCGTCGTTCTTGGGCGTGCGTTCCGAGGTCACCCGGACGCTGAAATTCTGCTGGGCAAGCTTCAGCCAGACCAGCGTGTCGGAGCCCATGGGTTCGACCACCTCGACATTGGCGGCTATCGAGAACGGCCAGCCGGTGCCACTGTTCAGGCTGACATGCTCGGGCCTGATACCGAATGTGACGGGGCCGGGAGCCGGAGGCTTGGCAAAGTCGTAAGTGCCGAGCGGGATCTTGATATCCTCGGCCGCGAACCGCCAGCCGCCGTCCGCGTCTTCCAGACGGCCATCGACGAAGTTCATTGCGGGCGAGCCGAGGAAGCCGGCGACGAAGCGGTTGACCGGACGGTTGTAGATGGTCTGCGGCGCATCGAGCTGCTGGATGACGCCGCCCTTCATCACCGCGATACGGTCGGCCAGCGTCATCGCCTCGATCTGGTCGTGGGTGACGTAGATCATGGTGTTCTGCAGCTTGCGATGCAGCAGCTTGATCTCGACGCGCAGTTCGGCGCGCAGCTTGGCATCGAGATTGGACAGCGGCTCGTCGAACAGGAACACGTCGACATCGCGCACCAGCGCCCGTCCGATGGCGACGCGCTGGCGCTGGCCGCCGGAAAGTGCGGCCGGCTTACGCTGCAGCAGCGGCTCGATCTGCAGGATTTCAGCCGCCCGCGCGATCCGCTTGGCGATCTCTTCTCTTGGCGTGCCAGCGACACGCAGCCCAAAGGACAGGTTCTTCTCCACCGTCATTTGCGGATAGAGCGCATAGGACTGGAACACCATGCCGATGCCGCGGTCCTTGGGCTCTTCCCAGGTGACGTTCTTGCCCTTGATGAAGATGCGGCCTTCGGAGACATCGAGCAGGCCGGCAATGCAGTTGAGCAAGGTCGACTTGCCGCAGCCGGACGGCCCGAGCAGCACGATGAACTCGCCATCGGCGACATCGAGATTGAGCGTCTCCAGGACGGTCACCGCGCCGAAATTCAGCGACAGGTCCTGGATCGAAACGCTGGTATCGTTGGCTGCCGTCATCGCCGTCACCCCTTCACCGCGCCGGCGGCGATGCCGCGTACGAAAAGCTTGCCGGAAATGAAGTAGACGATGAGCGGCACAAGTCCGGTCAGGATGGTTGCGGCCATGTTGACGTTGTACTCCTTCACGCCTTGCACCGAATTGACGATGTTGTTGAGCTGCACCGTCATCGGATAGGTGTCGGGGCGGGTGTAGACGACGCCGAACAGGAAGTCGTTCCAGATGCCGGTCACCTGCAGGATGATGGCGACGACGAAGATCGGCAGCGACATCGGCAGCATGATGCGCAGGAAGATGCCCCAGAAGCCGGCGCCGTCGACGCGTGCCGCCCGGAACAGCTCTTCCGGCATCGAGACGAAATAATTGCGGAACAGCAGCGTCAGGATCGGCATGCCGAAAATGGAATGGACGATCACCAGCCCGCTGAGGCTGCCATAGAGGCCGATCTCGCGCAGGATGATGACGATCGGATAGATCATCACCTGGTAGGGAATGAAGGCGCCGACGATCAGGATAATGAAGAACGTATCGGCGCCCTTGAAGCGCCAATTGGCCAGTGCATAACCATTCACCGAGGCGATGGCGATCGACAGCAGCACCGACGGCACGGTGATCCGCACCGAATTCCAGAAACCGCGCGAGAGCCCGTCGCAGTTAAGGCCAGTGCAGGCCGTTGACCACGCCTTGACCCACGGCTCGAAGGTGATCTCGAGCGGCGGTGAGAAGATGTTACCGAGCCGGATCTCCGGCATGCCCTTGAGCGAGGTGACGACCATGACATAGAGCGGCAAGAGGTAGTAGACCGCCATGACGAACAATGTGCCGTAGAGGAAGACGTTGCGGCGCGAAATCACGCGGCGCGGCTTTGGACCGTAGGGCCCTGCGATGTCCTGGCGCGCGCCGGCGGCAGTGCTTGCTTGAGCGGTGATGTCTGCAATGCTCATTTGCGTC
The DNA here is from genome assembly GCF_040317955.1 of Mesorhizobium sp. M1342. Taxonomy (NCBI): domain Bacteria; kingdom Pseudomonadati; phylum Pseudomonadota; class Alphaproteobacteria; order Hyphomicrobiales; family Phyllobacteriaceae; genus Mesorhizobium; species Mesorhizobium sp. M1342. The sequence goes on from NZ_JAMYLI010000042.1 coordinate 41,743, forward strand.
GCCCGAACTCGAGATAGGCCCAAGGCACGATGACGATCACCACCGAGAGCAGCATCATGGTCGAGGCGGCAAAACCCTGGCCGAGGTTCTGGGCGAAGAACATATAGTCGTAGACGTATTTGGCCGGCACTTCGGAGGCGATGCCCGGGCCGCCGCTGGTCTGGGCCACGACCAGGTCATAGACCTTGACGATGCCGGCAGCGATGATGACGAGCGTGGTGATGAAGACCGGCCGCATCATCGGGATGACGATGAACAGATAGGTCTTCCACATCGGGATCCCATCCACGCGCGCCGCCTTCCAGATGTCTTCGTCGATACCGCGCAGGCCGGCCAGCATCAGGCACATGATGAGCCCGGTGCCTTGCCACAGCGCAGCGATCGATATGCCGTAGATGACGATGCTGGAATTGTAGAGCGGGTCGAAGCTGAAGCTCGTCCAGCCCAAGTCCCGCACCACATGCTGGATGCCGAAATCCGGATTGAGCAACCACTGCCAGACCAGGCCGGTGACGATGAAGGAGAGCGCGAAAGGATAGAGGAAGATGGTGCGGAACGTGTCCTCGAAGCGGATCTTCTGATCGAGCAGCGCGGCAAGCAGAAAACCGATGACCAGCGAGAACACCAGCGAGATCGCGCCGTAGATCAACAGGTTCTCGATCGAGATCAGCCAGCGCGGCGCCGCCCACAGGCGGTAATACTGGTCGAGCCCGACGAAATTCAGGCGCGGCAGGAGCTTCGAATTGGTGAAGGAATAGAGCACCGTCCAAACGGTGCCGCCGACGAAAACCACCATGGCGGTGAGGATCATCGGGATCGAGGCGACCTTCGCATTGAGGTTGCGGAACAGAAGGTTGGGGCGTTCGCTCTTGCTCATCTCGTCAGCCGGCTGGGTAAGGGCGGTGCATTCCCGGCCCTGCATTCGCAAGGCCGGGAATGAGGCGGGTTGCCTCCAGCGTCAGTCCGCCGAAGCGATGAGGTCGGCGAAGCGCTTCTGCGCGTCTTCGATGGTCAGTTCCGGCTTGGCGAAGAATTCGGCGAAAAGGTCTTCCTTCTGTTTCTGGGTGTCCTGTGAAAGCAGTTGGTCCGTCCACGGCATGACGGCGCCCTTGGCAAGAATGGCGAGGCCCTTCTTCATGCAGTCGTTGGCCGCATTGAGATCGACGTCGCCGCGCACCGGCAGGGATCCCTTCTTTAGATTGAAGGCAACCTGCGTCTTGGGATCGAGCAGCATCTCGGCCAGCACCTCCTGCGCCTTGCTCTTGTCGGCATCCTTGAGCAGCGGGAAATAGAAGGCGTCACCGCCCGTGGCTATGACCTCGTTCAGCCCAAGGCCCGGCAGGCAGGTATAATCCTTGCCGGCGGTCTTGCCGGCAACCTGGAACTCGCCCTGCGCCCAGTCGCCCATGATCTGGCCAGCGGCCTTGCCGGTGATGACCAGGTTGGTCGCCTGGTTCCAGTCCTGCACATTGGTGTTCTTCGCCATCTTGCGGGCATCGTCCGCGGCCTTGAAGACCTTGGCGACTTCGGGCCCGGCGGCGAACTTGGCATCCTTGTCCTTGTAGACCTTGAGGAATGTGTCCGTACCGCCCACAGCCGCAAGCAGGACGTCGAAGGCACCGGAGGATTGCCAGGCCTGACCGCCGACGGCGAGCGGGATGATGCCGGCCTTTTCCAGCGCCGGCGCTGCCGCCACGAATTCATTCCAGTCCTTCGGCAACGGCACGCCGGCCTTCGCGAAGGCTTCGTTGGACAGCCACAGCCACTGCCAGGAATGGATGTTGACGGGCACGCAGTAGATCTTGCCGTCGATGGTGCAGCCGTCGAGCAGGCTCTTCGGCCGGACGACATCAGTCCACTTGCCCTTGGTGGCGACGTCGGTGAGGTCGCGCATCAGGCCGGCCTGCACCAGTTCCTCCGCCTGCCGGCCATGGTTGAACTGCGTGGCGCCCATCGGATCGCCACCGGTGATGCGGCTGATCATGATTGGCCGCGCCGTGCCGCCGGAGCCGGCAATGGCGCCATCCACCCAGTGGTTGCCGGTTGCATCGAATGCCTTGGCAAGTTCCGCAACCGCCGCCGCCTCGCCGCCCGACGTCCACCAATGGGTGACTTCCAGGTCCGTCGCGGCCGCCTGGCCGGCAAACTGCAACGCGGCCGTCGCTGCCAGCGCAGCGGTCAAAAGTTTGTATCGCATTTCGGCTCCTCCCAGAATCTGAAACGTTACAGATTTTCGATACGGCAATTGCGCGGGCTGTGCAACCCATCAACGAAGCGCCCTCGATATTTTTTCGGACCGCGAACAAATTCGCATGAATGATCGCGCTTCCCATGCACTGCAGCATGGTTTGCTGCGGCGCAAACACCGAAATGCCGCCTGATACGGGCAAAAGGCGGCGGCAGAGGCGATTTCTCCTGGAATCCCAATGCGTTTCGCAAAAGAACCATCCACCTCGTGGCGAGGGACATGTAACTCGATATGGCAATCTGTAACGTTTCAGTATATTGAGGCTTTGCCGGGGCTGGAACGCATATCGTACCGCTATGGCGGCGATTGCCGACATGGCTCGCGGCTGCTATGCGCCTGACGGGCGGGACGAATGGACAGACAGCGTACGGACAAGAACGGGGAGACCTCGGCACAGGGACGGCCGACGTTGAAGACGCTTGCCTTCATGACCGGGCTCGGCGTCACCACCGTGTCACGCGCCTTGAAGGATGCCCCGGAAATCGGCGCCGAAACCAGGCGTCGCGTCCAGCTCGTCGCCAAGCAGATCGGCTACCGGCCGAACCGCGCCGGCGTGCGTCTGCGCACCGGCAGGACCAATGTCATCAGCCTCGTGCTCAACACCGACCGCGAGATCATGAGCTTCGTCTCGGACATCATCTACGGCGTTTCGGAAGTGCTCGCCGAAACGCCCTATCACCTGATCGTCACGCCCTATTCCCGCTCGCAGGATCCGATGGAGCCGATCCGCTATCTCGTCGAGACCGGCTCGGCCGACGGAGTCATCATTTCGCGCACCCAACCGAACGATCCGCGCGCCCGCTACATGCTCGAGCACGGCATGCCCTTTGCCACGCATGGGCGCACCGACATGGGCCTCGTCCATCCCTACCATGACTTCGACAACCATGTTTTCGCGATGGAAGCCGTGCGCCGCCTGGCGAGCATGGGCAGGCACAAGCTGGCGCTTCTGTCGCCGCCGCCCGGGCTGACCTATTATGGCCACACGCTGAACGGCTTTGCCGATGCGCTAAGCGAGGTCGGAGCCAGCGAAATTCCGTTCAACACCGTTTCCATCGATCACACGATCGAGCAGATCAGGACCAGAACCGCGCAGGTGATGCGCCGCGAGAACAGGCCGGACGGCTTCGTCAGCAGCGCTGCCGCCGCGACACTGGCGATCGTCGCCGGCATCGAGGATGCCGGCCTCAAGCTTGGCCGCGACGTCGATGTCGTGTCCAAGCAGTCGTCGGACCTGTTGCACCTGTTCCGGCCGGAATTGCTCGTCGTCAACGAGAACTTCCGCCTGGCCGGCTCCGATCTCGCCCGCTCCGTGCTCGGCTGGATCGGCGGCGCCGCACCCGGCTCGTTGCAGCGCCTGGTCGCCACCAGCGAGGTTCGGGCGTTCAGCCCGCCGGTTTCCGTTTAGGCCCTTGGGCTAACCAGCCGCACCGCTTCCCCACGGCCCATGGAACGCGCCTTTGTCGTCGATACGCTCGAAGCCGTGCGCGCCGAAAAAGTCGCGCTGCGCCTGGATCAGGTTCGACGTGCCGCGGCCCTGGCGGTAGCTGTCGAAATAGGCAAGTGCGGAAGACAGCGCCGGAACCGGCGAGCCGGCCTCCGAAGCCCTCGCCACGATGCGCCGCAGCGACGGATGCGCTTCCTGCATCAGCGCGATGAAGGCCGGGGCCATCAGCAGGTTGGTCGAGGCGCCGCCCTTGCTGAAGGCCTCCGCCATGGTGTCGAGCATCTGCGAGCGGATGATGCAGCCGGCGCGCCAGATCCTGGCGATGGTCGGCATTGGCAGGTTCCAGTTGAATTCCTTGGAGGCGCCGCTCATCACCGCAAAACCTTGGGCGTAGGCGGCGATCTTGCCGGCGAACAGCGCCAGTTCCAGATCTTTCAGCAAGGCGTCCTTGTCACCGGAAATCTTCGTCACGCCGATGTTGCCATAGGCCTTTTCCGCCGCCAGCCGCTCGTCCTTGATCGACGATAGAACGCGCGCCGCCACCGCCGCCTCGATCGCGGTGGCCGGGATGCCGAGCTGCTGCGCCTCGATGACAGACCATTTGCCGGTGCCCTTCTGGCCGGCGCGATCAAGGATGATGTCGACCACCGGCTTGCCGGTCTTCGGATCGTCTGATGCCAGCACCTTGGCGGTGATCTCGATCAGGTAGGAATTGAGCCGGCCCTTGTTCCAGTTGGCGAACACCGTGCCGATCTCCTTCGGGTCCATGCCCAGGCCGTCGCGCAGGATGCCGTAGATCTCCGCGATCATCTGCATGTCGGCATATTCGATGCCGTTATGGATGGTCTTGACGAAATGTCCGGCGCCGTCGGTGCCGAGCCATGCCGCGCAGGGTTCGTCCTTGAACTTGGCGGAGATCGCCGTCAGCACCTTCTCGACGCGTTTCCATGAGTCCTCCGTGCCGCCGACCATGATCGACGGTCCGTGGCGCGCACCCTCCTCGCCGCCGGACACGCCCATGCCGATGAAGGTGAGACCCGAGCCGGAAAGCTCGGAGAAGCGCCGCATCGTGTCGCGGAAATTGGCGTTGCCGGCGTCGATGACGATGTCGTTGGCCGACAGCACGCCGCGCAGAGCCGCGATCTGTTCGTCGACCGGCTTGCCGGCCAGCACCATGATGATGATCGGGCGCGGCGGCCGGATCGCGGCGGCAAGCTCTTCCAGGCTGTAGCAGGGCACGACCATGTCCCTGAGCGCGCCGGCATTCTCGATGAAAGCGTCCGTGCGCGCCCTGGTGCGGTTGAAGACGGCGATGCGATGCCCGTGCTCGGCGATGTTGAGCGCCAGGTTGGAGCCCATCGTGCCAAGGCCGATCAGGCCGATTTCGGCTTTTTCCATCGTTTTTTTCCTGCCTTCGGATTTTGTTGAGATCGCGTTTTGCCGCGATGATTGACGGGCCTTTCGGGCTGCGTCAACCGCCTCGCCGAATTGTGTTGATGCCGCGGCGTGTGAGATTCAGGTCAGGCCGAGTCGAGAATGGTGGTTTCCGAGAACCGGAGCGGAGCGTACTTAAAGTACGTGAGCACCGGAAGCGCAGGAAGCCGCCGTTCGCAGGCCGGCATCACCTGAATATCACTCGGCGCGGATGTCGACGGGCGCCTCGATCTTCACCATCTCGAAGTCCGAGACCAGTATGTCGATGCGCACCGTCCACCGGCCGGCCACCGGGATGACGAGGTTGTCGACACGCCAACTGCCGTCGCCGGGCTTGGCCGCCGCGCGCTTCAAGGGCTCGATGCCCGAATCGGGTTTCGACAGCACAAGCGTCACCTCCTTGGCGTCGAGCGGGCCGAAATCGCCGCTCATGATGATCATCGAGGCGACGACCGGTCCGGCATGGCCCGGCGTGATGCTGAGATCGGCCATCGCTTTCAGCGCGTGGATATGGACCGACACCGGTTGCGCTGCCGCAATCGCGAGGGCTCGTGGCGGCGGCGTGAAGCGCCAGCCCGCGGCAACGCCGAAAATCGCCAACACGATCAACATCTCGACGCCGATCGAGCGGACCAGCCTGCGTTGAACTTCCGTCGATCCCGCCTCGGCCGATGCCGTGAGTTTCCAGCGGTTGACGGCGGCGAGCGTGAACAGAAAGACCAACAGCCCGAGTTTGATCAGCAGCAGCCTTCCATAGGCGGTGTCGACCAATGCCGCGGGTGTTTGCACCTGGATGACGGCAAGCACGATGCCGGCAGAGGCAAGCACGGCCACCACCGGCAGGATCGCCCAAGAAAACCGCCGCAGGAATGGCGTGGCCCCCGCCGATTGCCCCTTCAGCGCCAGCCCGAGTGGGACCAATGCGCCGGCCCACAACGCGATGCCTACGCCGTGCAGGAACACCATCGGCCGCGTCAGCCATTGCGGTTCGGCGGCACTGGCATGGCCGCTGGCGGCAAGGGCAACCCCCACCCCGGCCAGACCTGCCAGCGCAAGTGGTTTGGCGGTGGCGCGGGGGCCGGCCAGCGACAGCAGGCCAAGCCCCAGCGCAATCAGCGCGACCAGCACCGTCCAGCCGAAACTGGTGCCGAGTCCGGTCCGCCAGATAACCGCCTGTGCCAGATGGGAGAGCGGTGCCCCGAGCGCATCAAGCCCCTGCAAGCCGAGCGACAAGGGCGCCGCGACAAGTCCGCCCAGGATTGCGGCTGCAACGAAGCGCTGTCCGGCGCGGCCACCTTGGGACAGCCAGGCGAGGGCGAAAGCGCCGCCGACGCCGAGAAAAAGGCCGAGGTAGAGAAAAACCTTGCCGAGCCAGATCGCCGACCGCAACGGCCAGTCGACGGCTTCGGACACGGCGGGCGGCTCGCTGGGCGCGCCGATGGAAAACAGCAGCGATCCGCCGACGGGATGACCGTCTGCGGAGATGACGCGCCAGCTCAAGACATGCGTACCGGATTTGAGCGGTTGCGGATTGTCGATCTCGAGCCTCTGGTCGCTGAGCCGGAATGACGTCAGAGCAACCGGCGTGCCGTCGGGCTTCACCAAGGTCAGCACCAGCGGCGAGACCGGCTCACTGAAGGTCAGCGAGAACTGTGCCGGCCCCTGTTCCAGCACCGCGCCGTCGGCCGGATCGGTCTTGATCAGCGCGGCATGGGCAAAGGCCTGATCTGACACGGCAAGGCTGGCAAGAAACACGATCACGGCCAACAGGCCGGCGGCAAGCCGGCCGGCAGGTTTGCAGGCCATGGAAGCCGTTTGCAGGAGGGGGGTCGTGCTCATGTCACCGCCACGAAAAAGAGCGGCGCGCGCGGAATAGCGGCCCGCCGTGGAGATAATTTTTTGGGGAAAAGCAGGGTGTCTTTTTAACATAGGGCGCGGGCGACGCTATTGAGTTTGTAGGTGGAGG
>NZ_JAMYLI010000043.1:0-46265 GCF_040317955.1 Mesorhizobium sp. M1342
TCCTGGTCATCCTCAATGCAAAAGCACGCGATGCGCGCAACGAGTTCGTAATTGCAACTTGACACCCCAGATAGTCGCTCTCCCCACTCCGGAGGGAGAGGAACCCAGGAAGGGCGATGGCTCAGCTTTCAATCCAAACCTTCTCAAAATGCTGCTCGAGCGCCTGGTGCTGTTCGCAACCTTCGACGCCTTTGCGGTACGTCCGGTAGACCGAGCGCCAGTAGGGTTGGATGATGATGCCGGAGTCGCGCAGATTCTCCTCGATCTTGGCCATGATCTCCTTGCGCGCCCTGGCGTCCGGGGTCGCCAGCGCCTTGTCGAGCAGCTCGTCGAACTCCTTGCTGGCGTAGGCGCTTTCGTTCCAGGCGGCGCCCGATTTATACGCCAGCGCCAGCACCTGGACGCCGAGCGGGCGGCCGAGCCATTCGGTGCAGGAGAAGGGGTATTTGCTCCAGTCGTTCCAGAAGGTGGCGGCGGGCAGCACGGTGCGCTTGATCTTCAGGCCGGCCTCGCGCATCTGCGCGCCGATGGCGTCGCCGGTGCTCTTTTGCCATTCGACATCGACGGAAATGAGCTCGAACTCGTGGTCGGCCTTGCCGGCCTCGGCCAGCAGCTTCTTCGACTGGTCGAGGTCGCGCCTGGCCGGGCCGATATCGGCATATTCGGGGTGCATGGGGCCGACATGGTGGTTGTCGGCGGGCTTGCCGCGGCCGCCGAGTCCGAGTGCCAGCACGGCGGAATTGTCGACGGCGAGTTGGGCGGCGCGGCGCACCTTGACGTCGTCATAGGGCGCGTTGGCGACATTGAAGCGGGCGACGATAGTCGAGCCGGTGGCGATCTCGGAATTCATCAGCCCCATCTGCTCGGTCTGCGAGACGGCATCGGAGGCGGTTTCGTGGTCGGTGTCGATCTCGCCGGATTCGAAGGCCGACAGCATGGCGTTGGGGTCGGAGCCGTAGTCGACCCATTTGATGCCGTCGAGGTGGAATTCGCCCTTCCACCATGGCTTATCCCTGCGCTTCACCTCGGCGCCGGTCTCGGCGTCCCAGCTGACCAGCTCGCAGGGGCCGGTGGTGATGGCCAGCGCCTTCATGGGGTCGCCATCGCCCTCATAGGAGCGGTGCATGATCAGCGCCGGATAGTCGGCCATGCCGGCGATCAGCGAGATGTCTGACTTGGGCAGATTGAGCTTGATGGTGAAGTCGTCGATCTTGGCGATGCCGCCGTCGACGACCTTCTTGGTGTCGGCGTTGACCAGCGCGCCCATGCGCGCGGCGACCGAATTGCCGGGCACCGAGGCGTCGCACCAGCGGGTGAGGTTGTGGATGACATCATCGGCGTTGAAGGCATCGCCGTTCGACCAGGAAATGCCCTTGCGCACATGCAGTGTGAGCGTCCTGGCGTCGTCGCTCGCCTCCCAGCTTTCGAGCAGCCAGGGCTCGAAGGAGAAGTCGGTGTTCCAGCGCACCAGATATTCGTTGCAGTGGCGGGCGACATTCGACATCTCCACGCCGTCGAAGGTGCGCGGGTCCTTGAAGCCCTTGACGTTCATGGCGACGCGCAGCACGCCGCCCTTCTTGGGTTCCGCCGCGCGGGCAGGGGTGGTGCTCAGTCCGCCCAGTGCCAGCGCGCCGGCGGCGCTGACGCCGAGGCCGGCCATCAGCGCCAGATACTCGCGGCGGTTGATGCCGCCGGTCCTGAAATCGTCGGCGACGGGCTTGGCTTTCGGGTGCAATTTGCGATCGGTCAGCATGAATTTCATCGTCGTTCCCCTGTTGTTGATGCATGCCGCCCAAAAGTGCCCAGCGGTTTTGGGACAACGGCATGCACAGAAAAATCGCCCCGGCCGATCGACAGACGCGGGGGCGGACGCGATCGCCGGGGCGCCATTGCCTGAGGGGGAATGATAGAGCGGGGTGACGCCGGGGAGTGTTCGGTTTTCCGCAGTGATTGTGCGGAGTTCCGCAGGGGGCCAAGCGAGGGCCTCCCCTTCGAAAATTGGTGAAGGGTGACGTGACAGCCAATCTCCCCCCTTGCGGGGGAGATGTCCGGCAGGACAGAGGGGGGTGTGAAGGATCGCCAACCTTCGATCCCCAGATCTTTTAAATCGGTCTGAGAGCGCGGCTGGACTTAGCTGATTGGCTGAAAGGTCAGCGGAACAGCACCCCCCTCTGTCCTGCCAGACATCTCCCCCGCAAGGGGGGAGATTGGCGCCCCACCGCCGGCGCCTTCCTTCCTCAGCCACTCAATACGGCCACTCGCCCTTACCCAACGCACCAACCGCCGCAACAATCCGCGCAAACGCCTCCGCCGCTGCCGGCACCGTGCTGCGCGCGCGCAGGAAGCTGTGCACCAGTCTCGGTTCCTCGTGCCACCACGCCTTGCCGCCAGCGGCCACAATGCGGTCGCGGTAGGTCTCGCCATCCGAGGACAGCGGGTCGCATTGCGCCGTGACGATCACCGTCGGCGGCAGGCCGGTGAAATCGGTGTCGCGCAGCGGCGAGAAAGTGGGATCGTCAAGCGATTGCCGCCTGGCCGAGCGGACGTCGCGGTAGAAGGCGATGTCGGCCACCGACAGCAGCGGCGCCTCAGTGTGCTCGATGTAGGAGCCGGCGCTCTCGTCGCCGCCGAGGCCGGGGTAGATCAGCACCTGGCCGACCGCAGCTCTGATATGGCGGCGGGTCGCCTGCGCCACCGCGGCGGCGAGGTTGCCGCCGGCACTTTCGCCGCACAGCACGAGCGGCAGGGTTGATGTCACCGCCGCCCATTTGAAGGCGGCCACCGCATCGTCGAAGGCGGCGGGATGAAGATGCTCCGGCGCCAGCCGGTAGTCGACCGACAGCACGTCGAAGCCGGTGCCGGCGCAGAGCTCGGCGCAGATGTCGTCATGGCTTTCGAGCCCGCCGAGGATGAAGCCGCCGCCGTGGTAGTAGATCACCATCGCCTGGGCGGCCTTGCCGGCAAGCCGGTAACGGCGGATCGGGATGTCGCGGCCGGCGGCGGCGATCAGGCCATCGCTGGCCTTCACGCCGGGCGGCCGGCCCTGGTGGAAGGCGCGGCTCATCCTGTTGTAGACGGCGCGCTGCTTGTCGATCGGCAGGCCGATGATTTCGGGCGGATACCAGGCGTTGACCGCGTCGATATAGGCCCAGAGCTCTGGGTCGAGCCGGGTTTCGTAGGGGCCCCTGGTCATGCTTTCGACAGTCATAGATCGGCGTAGAGCGCGGCCGCATTGTCGAAGGTGAAGCGCAGCGGCACCGAGCCTTCGACCTGCCAGGCTGTGACGGTCTCGCCCGCCAGCAGCCGGCAGGCGCCGTCGGTATCGGTGACGGCGCCGCCATAGAGCCGGTTGGCGAGGTTGAGGATGCCGGTCTGGTGCATGGCCGCACTGCCGCTGCCGCAGGCATCCTTGACCAGCAACACGCGAAAGCCCTTGGCCACCGCATCCTTGACCGACGCGTCGATACAGGCCTCGGTCCAGACACCTGCGACAACCAGCCATTCGATGCCCGAAGACTTGATGTCGCGCGCCGCCGGCCCGGTGCGGAAGGCGCTGGCCTCGGCCTTGATCAGCAGCGCCTCGCCCATGGCCGGCGCCACCTCATGGCAGATCTCGGTCAGCGGATCGCTCTTGTCGGAGAAGGCCGACTTGCCGTCCTCACCGACCGGGTGGAACGGCCGGTCCTGGCTGTCGAGATCGACGATGTAGGCCCAGTGGTAGAGCGGCACATTGTTCTGCCGCGCCGCCGCCTGCAGGCGCTGGACGTTGGCGAGGATCGTTGCGTAGTCGTCGACGAGGTAGCGCTTGTCCTGCCGGTGCTCTTCCTGCAGGTCGATGAAGATTGCGGCCACGGTGCCGGGTTTGATGGCGATGGGGGTTTTCATGAGGCTTCATTATCCACGGGCGGAGCAGTCCAAGACTCTTGCCTGTGCCGGTGGGACAGCACCCCCCTCTGCCCTGCCGGGCATCTCCCCCGCAAGGGGGGAGATCGGTCGTCGCGAATGCCTTCGCCAATCGCCAGAGTTGCAGGAAAAGGCGCTGCAGGCGACGCTGCCAATCTCCCCCCTTGCGGGGGAGATGTCCGGCAGGACAGAGGGGGGTGGGAGGGAATGAGGCGCTCGTTATGAGCGTCGGTTGCCCGCATCAAACCTGCGTCTCCAGAAACTCATCCTCATAGGGAAAGCGCGACAGAAGCTCCGTACCAGTCTCGGTGATCAGGATCTCGTCCTCCAGCTTGACGCCCTCGCGGCCGCCCTTTTCGCCGATGTAGCTTTCCACGCTCACCACCATGCCTGGCACGATATGGCCGTCGCGGCCATAGGTCTCGTAATCCATGGAATGCGCGATGAACGGCGTTTCGCCATGCATGCCGACGCCGTGCATGACCGAGGTGTAGCGCTGGTCGATGAAACGGTCGGGGATCTTCCACGCCTTCTCGGCAATCTCGCGGAACGCCATGCCGGGTTTGACGATCGAGATGTTATGCTGAACCTGATCGTGCGCCATGCGGTAGAGCGACTTCTGGTAGGGCGTCGGCTTGCCCGGCCCGCAGCGGAAGGTGCGCGAGAAATCCGAATAATAGCCGTAGCAGCCGATGGTGTCGGTATCGAGCGCCAAAAGTTCGCCGGGGCGGATCTTGCGGCCGCTGGCCTCGTTGAACCAGGGATTGGTGCGCTGGCCGGAGGTGAGCAGCCGGGTCTCGATGAACTCGCCGCCCTGGCGGATGACCTCGCCATACATGATGGCGAACAGGTCGTTTTCGGAGACGCCGGGCTTGATCGCCTCGCGCACCGCATAGACGGCGGCCTCGGCGCCGGCCATCGACACCTGCAAGCATTTGACTTCCTCCGGCGTCTTCACCGCGCGCACCGCCAGGATTTCGCCCTGGCAGTCGCGAACCTCGCAGCCGCGCTTTTCCAAAGCGAGCGCCTGCAGATGGCTGCAGCGGTCGAGGCCGAGCTTCATCGAGCCGCCGCCATGCTGCTTCAAAAGCTCGGCGACCTCCTCGGCGAAGGGACCGGCGGTCTCGTCGTCGCGGCCCGACACCGACGACCAGACGAGCTTGGAAGGACGCGCCTCGGCGATCGTGTCGAGCACCATGGAGACATGGTAGCTCTGCGGGTATTCGAACAGCACGATCGGCCCGTCGGTCGGAATGAAGAAATAGCGGGTCGAATTGCGCAGGAAATAGCCGAACATGTTGCGCGAGCCGGTGGCGTAGCGCTGGTTATAGGGGTCGAACAACACGACGCCGCCATAGCCGGCCTCACGCATCCAGCCGCGCAGTTTCGCCAGCCGGCCCTTGCGCAGCGCATCGGCATCGATGAAGGACGGCTCGGTGTCCGACAGCCACATACCGCCGGCCGGATCGGCGGCAGCGGGGTGGCGCATGCGGTCCTTGAAGTCCACGTCCTCGGTGCTGTCGGGGTCGAATACGACGATGCTCATGGGGGTACGGCCTTGGCTGGGTTGCGAGGTCGGAGCATGACGCAGGAGGGGCGGAGGGATTGTGCGGAAAACCGCGTTTGTTGTGCGGGATGCCGCGGGCAGATGCGGAACGCTGGCGGGACAGCACCCCCCTCTGGCCTGCCGGCCATCTCCCCCGCAAGGAGGGAGATTGGCTGTCACGAGCGCTTTCGCCAATTTTCAACGTTGAAGAAAGCGCGGGAGGCCAAAGCCGCTGATCTCCCCCCTTGCGGGGGAGATGTCCGGCAGGACAGAGGGGGGTGCTGTCCCGCCAACATCGACAAACTAATGCCGCCTCGCCAATCTCGGCGGATGCCCGTGCTCCTCGCGAAACGCCCGGGCAAAGCTCGACATCGAGGCGAAGCCGCAGGCCAGCGCCACGTCGCGCACGGCGAGCGTCGAATGCGCCAAAAGGTCGGCGGCACGCTTCAGCCGGAGCCGCCGGTAATAGCCATTGGGCGAGATGGCGAGTTCGGAGCGGAAGGAGCGTTCGAGCTTGTCGGAGGAGACGCCGAGCTTCGCGGTCAGCTCGGCCATGCCGAGCCGCTCCTCGACCGCGTCCTCCATGATGGCGATGGCCGACAGCACCAGTTCGTTCTGGACGCCGGTGCGCAGCCGCAGCGGCATCATCTTGCGGTCGATGCTGGAGCGCAGCTGGCTGTGCACGAACCATTCGGCGACGCCGGCGGCAAGCTCGGCGCCGTAGTCGCGGGTGATGATCTCCAGCATCATGTCGAGGCTGCCGACGCCGCCGGCCGAGGTGAAGCGCTTGCGGTCGATGACATAGAGGTCGCGCCTGAGCTCGATGTTGGGGAAGGCTTCGGTGAAGGCGGCCTGGCTGGTCCAGTGCAAGGTGCAGGCATGGCCGTCGAGCAGGCCAGCGCGGGCGAGGAAGAACGCGGCATCGGCCACCGCGCCGATATGGGCGCCGTTGCGCAGGCTCTTGCGGATCCAGTGTGCTGCGTCCTCGGCGACGAGATGATCGGCATCGCCGCCCGAACAGACGACGATGCGATCGACCTTCGGCGCATCCTCGGCGTAAAAACCCGGCTGGATAACGACGCCGTTCGACGCCTCGACCGCGCCTTTCGTGCCGCCGACGATGATCCAGCGATAGCATTCTCTTTTCGCCAGGACATTGGCGGCACGCAGCGGCTCGATGACCGAGCTGAACGCCATCATCGGAAAGCCGGGAAACACCAGCACCGCGAAGGTGAGCGGGGTGTCGGTGGGTTTGGGTGGGGCGTGTGTAGCCATGGGGCGCTACACTTCGGGCAGATGGGGTTCGGGGTCAACGGGGCTTGGCTGAACGATGCGCGAAGCGCGGTTTGCCGTTGACCGTTGTCGCGGCGAAGAGATCGGTCCGACGTCGGCGGGACAGCACCCCCCTCTGGCCTGCCGGCCATCTCCCCCGCAAGGGGGGAGATCAGATGTCACTTCCGCTTTCGCCAATCTCTAACGTTGCAAGACGAGCGGCGACATCGAAGCTGCCAATCTCCCCCCTTGCGGGGGAGATGGCCGGCAGGCCAGAGGGGGGTGTGAAGGATCGCGACAGACCCCAGTTTGCCCTGCGCCGCATCTTCCGCGATATCAGCCCGCTAACCCAGCGCCTGATCCAGATCGGCGATCAGATCGTCGCCATCCTCGATCCCCGCCGACAACCTTACCAGCGAATCCGATATGCCGATCTCGGCCCGTTTCTCGGCTGGTATGGACCCATGCGTCATCAGCGCGGGATGCTCGATCAGGCTCTCCACCCCGCCGAGGCTTTCGGCCAGCGTGAACAGTTGCGTGCGTTCGAGGAAGCGTTTGGTGCCGGCAAGGTCGCGGTCGAGCACGGCTGTGATCATGCCGCCGAAGGCGTGCATCTGCTGGACGGCGACGGCGTGCTGCGGGTGGCTGGCGAGGCCGGGATAGATGACGCGGCGGACGTCGCGGCGCGCTTCCAGCCATTGCGCGATCTTGAGGCCATTGGCGGAATGACGCTCCATCCTGAGCGCCAGCGTCTTGAGGCCGCGCAGGGCGAGAAAACTGTCGAACGGGCCTGAAATGGCGCCGATGGCGTTCTGCAAGAATTTCAGCTGGGCGGCGAGCTCCTTGTTGTCGCCGACGACGGCGACACCGCCGACCATATCGGAATGGCCGTTGAGATATTTGGTCGTCGAATGCACCACGATATCGATGCCGAGCTCCAGCGGCCGCTGGATATAGGGGCTGCAGAAGGTATTGTCGGCGACCGACAAAATGCCCTTGCGCTTGGCTAGGGCGGCGACGCCTTCGAGGTCTACGATGCGCAGCAGCGGGTTGGTCGGCGTCTCGACCCAGAGCATTTTCGTCTCGGGCCGGATCGCGGCTTCCACGGCGGCCAGGTCGGTGAAGTCGACGAACGAGACCTGCAGATTGGCCGAGCGCTTGCGCACCCGCTCCATCAGCCGGAACGAGCCGCCATAGATGTCGTCGGTGGCGACGATATGGGCACCGGAATCGAGCAGCTCCAGAACGGTGGCGATCGACGCGAGGCCGGACGCGAAGGCGAAAGCGGCCGAGCCGCTTTCGAGATCGGCCACCGCGCGCTCGAAGGCAAAGCGCGTCGGGTTCTGGCTGCGGGCATATTCAAAGCCCTTGTGAACGCCGGGCGACTGCTGGGCAAAGGTCGAGGTGGCGTAGATCGGCACCATCACCGCGCCTGTCAGCGGGTCGTGGCTCTGGCCGCCATGGATGGTGCGCGTCGAGAAGGCCAGGCGGTTTTTTCCGGCTGGCGGTGTGCTGCTGGTCATCGTGCGCGCCTCAAATGGTTGATCAGGTCGATGCGGGTAATCAGGCCGACGAATTCGTCGCCGTCGAAGATGATGGCGACCTCGTTGCGGTCGAAGACAGGCAGCAGCGCGTCCAGCGTCTGGCTGGCCTGCAGCGTGTGCAGATTGGAGGTCATGGCCGTGCGCACCGGGCCATTGAAACGCTCCCAGCGACCATCATAGGGGCCGTCGACATGAGCAAGAATATCGCTTTCATCGACGATGCCGACCAGTCTGCCATTGTCGAGCACCGGCAGCTGCGAGACATCGGAGCGGCGCATGCGGCCATAGGCGTTGAGCAGGCTTTCGTCCGGGCCGACATAGACGGTGTCGCCGGTGCGGTGCGAACGCATCACCAGGTCGCGCAGGTCGCCATGCTGTTCGTGCTCGGCCAAACCCTGCTCGGCCAGCCAGAAATCGTCGAACACCTTCGACAGATATTTGTTGCCGCTGTCGCAGACGAAGGTGACGACGCGTTTCGGCACCGTCTGCTCGCGGCAATAGCGCAGCGCGGCGGACAAAAGCGTGCCTGAGGACGAGCCGGCGAGGATACCTTCCTTCGACAAGAGGTCGCGGACCGCCAGCATGCTCTGCTTGTCGGGGATGGAATAGGCCTTCTTGACCAGCGACAGATCGGCATTGGGCGGCACGAAATCCTCGCCGATGCCTTCGACGGTCCAGCTGCCAGCCTCTTCCATCTTGCCGGTCTTGATCAGCGGCGCCAGCACCGAGCCGACCGGGTCGGCCAGCACCATTTCGGTCTTCGGCGATACCTTGGCAAAGTAACGGCCAAGCCCGGTCAGCGTGCCGCCCGAGCCGACTCCGACGACCACGGCATCGACGTCACCGTCGAGCTGCGAAAAGATCTCCGGGCCGGTGGTGGTTTCATGCGCCAGCGGATTGGCCGGGTTGGCGAACTGGTTGGCATAAAAGGCGCCGGGCGTTTCCGCTGCGATCTTCTCGGCCATGTCCTGGTAATATTCGGCATGGCCCTTGCCGACGTCGGAGCGCGTCATACGCACCTCGGCGCCGAGCGCGCGCAGATGCTGGATTTTCTCGCGCGACATCTTGTCGGGCACGACCAGCACGATGCGGTAGCCCTTGGGGATGCCGACCTGGGCGAGGCCGAGGCCGGTGTTGCCGGCGGTCGCCTCGACAATGGTGCCGCCACGCCTGAGCCTGCCCTGCTTTTCAGCCGCGGCGATCATCGACAGTGCGATGCGGTCCTTGATCGAGCCGCCGGGGTTCTGGCTTTCGAGCTTGATGAACAGCCGGCACTTGCCGGTGTCGAATTTGGTCAGCTCGACCACCGGCGTCTGGCCGATCAGGTCGAGAACCGACGCATAGGGCGGACGCAGGCGGGACAATTCGTCGGCTGCGGCGATCTCGTGCTCGCTCATATCGATGCTCCATGACCAAGCGACCGCCTCGAGGCAGAGCGGCAGCGTATCCTCTTTTCCAGCCCTTTGCAGTCGGAAAGAAGATAGATCGTGCCAATCAACCGGCCAGATGTGGAATGAAATTCCGGGTTGTGGCTGTGGTCTCAAACTAAACGCTACCGCAGCACTCCGTCACACCCCCCTCTGGCCTGCCGGCCATCTCCCCCGCAAGGGGGGAGATCGGATGTCGCCGCCGGTTTCGCCAATCTCCAACGCTGAAGAGAACGTGCCAAAAGTGAAGCTGCCAATCTCCCCCCTTGCGGGGGAGATGTCCGGCAGGACAGAGGGTGGTGCTGTCCCGCCGGCATCAAAAGGTTCTGCCTAACCCAGCAGCTGCTTGCTCAGCCTCGCACACTGCACGCGGATATCGGGAATGGCGTCGATCTCGAAGAAGGTGCCGCGCGTCAGCGGGCCGACGGCGAGGATCTTGGCCGAGACGGTTCCGTCGCCGGCGATGATCTCGCATTTGGCCGATACATCGAGGCCGATGCGCAGCGGATCCGGCCGTGCCAGGCCGCGGTCGACCAGCGAGCGCACGACGCTGTTCGACGAGGTCGAGATGTCCCTGACGATACCAGAGCAATCGTAGATGCGGGCGACCTCGAGGGTCTCGAGGCGCTGCGTGTGGCGCGACTGGACCTGGACGGTGAATTCGCCGTTGCACGCGATGTCGACGACGCGGCCGGCGACCAGGCGGATGCGGCCGGACCGCACGGCTTCGGTGACGCGGGCGTAGACCTCGGGCGCCATGCGATGGCGGTGGATGTCCCACCAGGCCTTGGTGTGCTCGACGAAGCGGCGCTTGGCGGAAGCCGGCCAGTTCTGCCAGATCTTCTGGTTGAACGGCCGCAAGCCGTCGACGACGTCGCGCCAGTCGATGCCGGCCTTCTGGTTTTCCTTGATCAGGTCGCGGAACCAGCCGACGAAATAGGAGAGCTGCGTGCCGAGCGGAATGTCGGCGACGTCGAGCTTGATCGGATTGCCCTTGCGATGCGGCGAGGGCAACAGGCCGCGCCGCGACACAGCTATGATATCGCCGCGATGGCCGCGCTGTTCCAGCGCCAGGAAGGCATCGACCATGCTCAGGCCGGTGCCCAGCACCATGACGCCGGCGTCGGGGGGAAGTGCTGTGTCGGCTTCCGATCCCATCCTGATGGCATGGCCCTGCGCCGGCTCCTCGTCGTGGCCGGTGGCCAGCACGGCGAGATGCGCAACGACGCTGGTGCCGTTGGCCAGCGCCACTTCGACACCGGATGCGGTGGGCGTGATCGAGAGGCTTTCCTCGCGGATCAGCCGAAGCCGCCCGGTCAGCTTTTCGCGCGCCTGCAGCTCGTCGAGCAATTCGCCGAGGTAACGGGCATAGATGCTACGCGGCGCATAGAAGGGCGCCTGCTCGGCCGTTGCCAGGCCGCGCTCCTGCAGCCAGCGCCAGAAATTGCCGGGATCGTCGGCATAGGCGCTCATGCCGGCGGCGCTAACATTCAAGACATGCGCCGAGAGCAGCGTCGAATAGGCGATGCCCTGGCCGAAATGCGGGCGCCTTTCGATCAGCGTGACGCGCAGGTCGGGATTGGGCGACTTCAGGAGATGCGCGGCCAGCACGACGCCGCTGGCGCCGCCGCCGACAATGATGATGGAGTTGGCACGCCCGGTCATAGGCATGCCTTCGCTCTGCGCAGCGCCAGTGTCAGGCCTGGACCTTCACCGCGACCGGCAGACCGCCGATGTCCCTCGCAACCGGCAGATCGTCGATGCCCTTCGCGACCGATAGGTCGTCGAGGACGATATCGCGCATTTCGGCGAGGCTGCGCTGATCGAGCACCTCGGCGATCGCCTGCCGGACCTCGAGCATCAGGTGTCGGACTTGGCATGTCGCCTCGTTGCAATCTTCACAGCGCTGGTACTGGGTGCGGCTGGCGCAGGGGATCGGCGCCAGCGGACCGTCGAGGACGCGCACGACATGGCCGACCTTGATCTCGTCGGCGGGGCGCGCCAGGCGATAGCCGCCATCCTTGCCCTTGCGGCTCTGGACGAAGCCGGCATTGCGCAACTCGCCCAGGATGGCGTCGAGAAATTTCTTCGGGATGTTGTTGCCGGTGGCGACGTCGTTGACGAAGGCAAGCTGCCCGGCCGGCAATCGCGCGAGATGGACGAGCGCCTTGAGGCCGTACTTGCCCTTTTTCGTGAGCATGAGATCAAAATTTCTCTGTCATGCGACGGCGTGGAACCATCGGTTGCAAAACACCTGGCGTGCGTTGCCGCCGCGTCCAAGCCCGCATGACACATAAATTCTAGTGACATGATGTACAAGCCGAGAACTGTTGATTTTGCTTCGTTTTCAAGCCGCTTTGGCCATTTTAGCCCGACCTTGTGCCCTCGAAAGCACAAAAATGCCTTTAAGAGCAGTGGGATGGCAAAATGGTCCTCCAGGGCCGGATGTGGTCGGCATCGACTGACGCGACGGCGAAAGCCGATCCATGCCGCGAGCGATCATGGTGATGTGGTGGCCGCTCATCGCCGACTCCAACTCTCTCATGTCGATCAGAATACTATACTTATGCTGGAGCACTGTGGAAGGTGTTTTCGAATCCATGGCTTTTTTGGGTATGGATTTGCCTGACAGGGGCAAGACTAGGAATTCTCGTTCGCGATCGAGGTCATGCCATTCCTTCGAGCGTTGGTGCGTGCAGGACCTTGCCGGACGCTGGCAGGACAGCACCCCCCTCTGCCCTGCCGGGCATCTCCCCAGCAAGGGGGGAGATTGGCAGATCCACCGTAGGTTCAACACCTGCAACGATGGCGATTGGCGAAAGCCGGGATGACAGCGATCTCCCTCCTTGCGGGGGAGATGGCCGGCAGGCCAGAGGGCGGTGCTGTCCCGCCGACATCGGAAGACTTCGGACGGTAGCCGAGCCCCCAACGTCACGGCTTGGATCAAGCCAGGAAATCGCTTGCAGCCGCCCTATCCGCCTCGCCACCCCACCATCGACAGCTTTTTTCTAACAAGCTCGCCTTGGTTGGAAGGATTTAACTCTACAAGAACGATAGAATTAGCTGACTATCATGAGGCATTCCGATTTTCTCTTTTCAGGAGCCCTTCATGTCCACGATTTCGCGACGCATTGTTCTTCTCTCGTCCGCCGCACTAGCCGGCGCCGCCTTCCTCGGCCCTGCCCTTGCCGACGACCTCAAGATCACCATCGGCTACCAGACAGTGGTCGAACCCTCGAAAGTGCCGCAGGCCGACGGCGCCTATGAAAAGGCGACGAAGGCCACCATCGACTGGCGCAAATTCGATTCCGGCGCCGATGTCATCGCCGCGGTCGCTTCCGGTTCGGTCGATATCGGCTATGTCGGCTCGAGCCCGCTGGCGGCGGCGGCGAGCCGCGAGCTGCCGATCCAGACCATCTTTATCGTCGGCCTGATCGGCGAATCCGAGGCGCTGGTGGCGCGCAACGGCGCCGGCATAGAGAAGGTCGCCGACCTTGTCGGCAAGAAAGTCGCCGTGCCGTTCGTCTCGACCACGCATTACAGCATGCTCGCCGCGCTGAAGCATGAGGGCGTCGATCCGAAGTCGGTCGAGATCCTCAATCTCAGGCCACCGGAAATCGCGGCGGCCTTCTCGCGTGGCGACATCGACGCGGCCTATGTCTGGGATCCGGCGCTCGGCCAGATCAAGACGACCGGCAAGGTGGTGGTGGATTCCTCGCAGGTCGCCGCCTGGGGCGCGCCAACCTTCGACGCCTGGATCGTGCGCACCGACTTCGCCGAAAAGAACCCCGAGGCAGTACGCGATTTCGTCAAGGTGACGGGCGCGGCCTATGCCGAGTTCCTGGCCAAGCCCGACGCCTGGTCGGTGTCGTCGCCGCAGGCGGCCGCGATCGCCAAGATCACCGGCGCCAAGCTGGAAGAAGTGCCGCAGTTGCTCAAGGGCTATGTCTTCCCGACGCTCGAAGAACAGGCCTCCGACAAATTCCTCGGCGGCGGCACGGTCAAGGCGGTGGAAGCGACATCCGCCTTCCTCAAGGAGCAAGGCAAGATCGACGCCGTGCTTCCCGACTATTCGAAATACGTGTCGTCGAAATACGTCACAGAGGCGCTCGCCTCGAACTGAACGCCTGACGCCAAACGAACGCGCGCGGATCTTCTTCCCTGACGCCGCGTGCTGACTGCCCCGGAACCGCTGACGAGGGCCGGGGCAGTCGGATTTCAACGAACCGCGAGGCATCCATGCCGCATCTCGTACTGGACCCCCATCTTGTACTGGACCCCCATCTCGTACTGGACAAGGTCTCGATCCACTATGACGGCCAGGCGGAGCCTGCCGTCGAACGGGTGTCGATCGATGTCGCCAAGGGCGATTTCGTCGTGCTGGTGGGCCGTTCCGGCTGCGGCAAGACCTCGCTGCTCAACCTCGCCGCCGGCCTTGTCGCGCCGGCGCACGGGCGCGCCTCCATCAACGGCAAGCCGATCACCGCGCCGGGCTCGGACCGGGCGGTGGTGTTCCAGAACGACGCGCTGTTCCCATGGCTGACGGCGCGCGAAAACGTTGCCTTCGCGCTCAGGCTGCGCGGTGTCAGGCCAGCCGAGCGGGCCCAGCGCGCCGATGAGTTGCTGGCGCTGGTGAAGCTCACCGACGCCGGCGACAAGCGCATCTGGGAGCTTTCCGGCGGCATGCGCCAGCGCGTCGGCCTGGCCCGGGCGCTCGCCGCCGAACCCGAATTCCTGCTGCTCGACGAACCGCTCGGCGCGCTCGATGCGCTGACGCGCGAACGCATGCAGACGACGCTGCTCGATCTGTGGACGGCAAGCGAGGTCGGCGTGCTGATGGTGACGCATGGCATCGAGGAGGCGCTGGTGCTGGCCACCCGCATCGTCGTGCTGGCGCCCGGGCCGGGCCGCGTGGTGCGGACTTTTGAACCCGGCTTCTCCAGGCGCTACGCGTCTGGCGAAGCCATTCGCACGATCAAGGCCGATCCGATTTTTTCCGAAGCCCGCGCGGACTTGACCGATGCGATCTTCGAAGGAGAAGCGGCATGACCGTTACTTCTTACACGGAGCGACCGGGACACAAGATCGACGAGGCCGACGGCCTGTCGGTGCCATGGTCGCGACCCAGCCCCAAGCGTAAAGGCGTTTCGGCCCGCGCGGTCAGCGCTGTCACCATCCTGGTGGTGCTGGCGCTGTGGGCGCTGTCGGCCCGCCTGCAACTGGTGTCGCCAGTGTTTCTGCCATCGCCTGCCGCCGTGTGGAACAAGTTCATCACCGTCGCTCGTGACGGCTTCGTCGATGCGACGCTGCTGCAGCATGCCGTCGCCAGCCTGTGGCGGATATTCGCCGCGCTGGTCGCCGCCATCCTCATCGGCGTGCCGGTTGGGCTCGCCATCGGCATCAGCACGATCGGGCGCGGCATCTTCGATCCGCTGCTGGAATTCCTGCGGCCGATCCCGCCGCTCGCCTACCTGCCGCTGGTCATCATCTGGTTCGGCATCGGCGAGCCGTCGAAGATCCTGGTGATCGCCATTGCCATGCTGGCGCCGGTGGCGCTGTCGACCGCGTCCGGCGTTCGCGGCGTCTCGCAGGAGCGCATCAATGCGGCGCGCTCGCTGGGTGCTACCCAGCGCCAAGTGGTCCGCCACGTCATTCTGCCCAGCGCGCTGCCGTCGATCCTGACCGGACTGCGCATCGCGCTCGGCGCCGGCTGGTCGACGCTGGTCGCCGCCGAACTGGTGGCGGCGACACGCGGGCTTGGCTTCATGATCCAGTCGGCCGCCCAGTTCCTCGTCACCGACGTGGTGGTGATGGGCATATTGGTGATCGCGGCCATCGCCTTCGTGCTCGAATTCACCATCCGCAGGATCGAGCGCGTGCTCGTCCCGTGGGCGGGACGCGAATGATCGAAGCCCAGAGGAGCAGGAGAATGACGATGACCCATTCCACCGCCGTGCTGTTCGCCCAAGCCGGTAACTGGCTTCTCGCCTGGACCAGGGAAAGCCAGCCGCTTGAACAGCAACTGAAATCGCCAACGCCGGTCCGCTGGGACGCCGAGCGCGACCGCCTGCCGCCACGCGACGAGAGTTTTTACTGGGCTTGGCAGTATTGGTCGCAGTGAAGGGGGCGGGGCACGACTTGTGTCACGAAGACGGCTTAACTTAAGCTTCGTCATCCTAGGGCGAAGCAAGGAGCGAAGCGACGCGGCGCAGACCCTAGGATCCATGCCGTGACGGTGGTCGTAGAATGCGGCGGATCAGAAATGTCGCTTTGCACGCCAACTCACGCGGGCTACCCTTCAACCATGACCGGCTATGCCTACATGACCGCGAGTCAGAAGCGCGGTACGATCTACATCGGTGTCACCAACGACCTCGGCCGCCGCGTACCCGAGCACAAGTCCGGCCAAGGCTCAGGCTTTACCAGTCGCTACGGCGTGCAACGCCTTGTCTGGTACGAAGAGTATTTCGACATTACCGACGCCATCCAACGTGAGAAATCACTGAAGCGCTGGCCACGACAATGGAAGATCGAGCTGATCGAGAGGGCCAATCCGGAGTGGTTCGAGCTCTTTCGTGGAACCGGCTGGTCGGCGCTCGGTTCCTTGCACCGCCGGAGCATAGCATCACCGTCACGGCCTGGATCCTAGGGTCTGCGCCGCGTCGCTTCGCTCCTTGCTTCGCCCTAGAATGACGAAAGCTGGGGCTGCCTGCAGAAAACAAATCCGCGCTTCAAGTCCATCTCGCAAAATTATTCCTCTACTAAATTTATAGAACTACCTAGCCTGATCCATCTTCCAACCGGCGAGGCCATTTCCCGGCGCCGATCCGCAGCGAAGGAGAGGGATCAATGTTCAATCTGACCAAGCCTTTCAATCTGACGAGACGTGTTTTCGGCATCGGCCTGCTGGCGGCTACGGTTGTCCTGTCATCCGGCGCCACAGCGCAGGAGCTGAAGCAGCTCAGCATCGGCTATCAGAAGACCGGCCTGCCGGTGATCGCCAGGCAGCAGCAGGTGATCGAAAAGGCACTTGAAGACAAGGGCGTGACGGTCAAATGGGTCGAGTTCACCGCCGGGCCGCCGCTGGTCGAGGCGCTCAATGTCGGCGCCATCGATGTCGGCTGGACCGGCGACGCACCGCCGATCTTCGGCCAGTCGGCCGGCGCCAACATCGTCTATGCGGCGGCACTGCCGTCGAATGGCGACGGCGAGGCGATCTTCGTCAAGCCGGCGTCGCCGATTCAGTCGGTCGCCGATCTCAAGGGCAAGCGCGTCGGTGTCGGCAAGGGCACCAGCGCGCATAATCTGCTTGTCGCCGCACTGGAAAAGGCCGGTATTCCGTTCGACCAGATCACGCCGGTCTATCTCAGCCCGGCGGATGCAGCCGCAGCCTTCGCCAGCGACCAGATCGATGCCTGGAGCGTTTGGGATCCGTTCTTCGCCATCGCCGAAACCCGCTACCAGCCGCGTGTGCTGGCTCGCTCCAGCGAGGTGCTCAAGGTCAACACCTACTTCCTCGCCAACAAGGATTTCGCCAAGGCGCACCCCGAAACCATCACCACGACGATATCGGCCCTTGGCGAGGCGGCGAAATGGGCCGACCAGAACCGCGACGAGGTGGCCGCGGCGCTGCATGAGGTGACCGGTGTGCCGCTCGACGCGCAGATCATCGCCGCCAACCGCACCAAGTTCGGCATCTTTCCGATCACCGACGAGATCATCGCCGGCCAGCAGGCCACCGCCGACCGCTTCTATAAGCTCGGGCTGATCCCGAAAGCGGTCCGCATCTCCGACGCGGTGTGGACAGCACCCGGCAACTAACTTGTCCCCTGACGGCGCCGGGTGAGAACGCCCGGCGCCCTTTGCGTTTGCACCCATATCTCCAGGAGATCCGCCCGTGACTGTGCCAGACATGACCGCGCCTGCCAGCACCGCACCGCTCGATTTCTTCTGGTTCATCCCGACGCATGGCGATGGCTCCTATCTCGGCTCCGAGGAGCAGCAGCGGCCGCCTGAATTCGGTTACTTCAAGGAGATCGCGCAAGCGGTCGACCGGCTCGGCTTTCCCGGCGTGCTGCTGCCCACGGGTCAGAACTGCGAGGATTCCTGGATCACCGCGACAGGTCTCGCGACGCTGACCGAAAAGCTGAAGTTTCTCGTTGCGCTGCGGCCGGGCGTCACGCTGCCGACTTTCGCCGCGCGCCAGACCGCCGCCCTCGATCGCTTGAGCAATGGCCGCCTGCTGCTCAATGTCGTGGTCGGCGGCAACCCGACCGAGCTCGCCGGCGACGGCGTCTTCCTGCCGCATGACGAGCGCTATGCCCAGGCGCATGAGTTCCTGACCATCTGGCGCGGCCTGGTGTCGGGCCAGCGGGTCAATTTCGACGGCAAATATTACCGCGTCGAGAGTGGCCGCCTCGACCTTCTGCCGCACCAGGAGCGGCCGCCGCTCTATTTCGGCGGGTCGTCGGACGCAGGCCAGGACCTCGCCGCCGACCTCGTCGACATGTATCTGACCTGGGGCGAGCCACCGGCGCAGGTTGCCGAGAAGCTGGCCGCGGCGCGCGCAAAAGCGGCACTGCGCGGCAGAAAACTACGTTTCGGCATCAGGCTGCATTTCATCGTCCGCGAGACCGAGGACGAAGCCTGGCGCGCCGCCGACCGGCTGATCAGCCATGTCACCGACGCCCAGATCGAAAATGCGCAGGCGCGCTTCCTCAACCAGATGGATTCGGTCGGTCAGCGCCGTATGGCGCAATTGCATGGCGGACGCCGTGACAGGCTGGTCGTCTCGCCCAATCTGTGGGCCGGTGTCGGGCTGGTGCGCGGCGGCGCCGGCACGGCGCTGGTCGGCACGCCCGAACAGATCACCGAGCGCATCCGGGAATACCAGGCGATCGGCATCGATACCATCATCGGCTCGGGTTATCCGCATCTCGAGGAAGCCTATCGCGTCGCCGAGCTTCTGTTCCCGAAACTCGGGCTCGGCACCAGGCGGCAGCGGGCGCATGAGAACATCGCCAACGAATTCTCGGTCGGCTTCCATGGAGCCAACCGCCTGCAGGCTTCGTCATGAGCTTTTCCACACGCCTGCATAACAATGCCATAGGCTGGCTGCTCCCGGCGCTGGTTATTGCCGGCTGGGAGGTTGCCAGCCGCGCGGGCGTCATGCCCGCCAACGTGCTGCCGGCGCCGAGCGCGGTGGCCGAAGCCTTCTGGCGGCTGACGCTGTCAGGCGAACTGATCCGCAACATCGGGGTCTCGACCGCGCGCGCCCTTGCCGGCTTTGCCGTCGGCGGCTCGATCGGCTTTGCGCTTGGCCTTGCCAACGGGCTGTCGACGCTCAGCCGCGGCCTGACCGACACGACGCTGCAGATGATCCGCAACATCCCGCACCTGGCGCTGATCCCGCTGGTCATCCTGTGGTTCGGCATCGACGAGGAAGCCAAACTGTTCCTGGTGGCGCTTGGCGTGTTCTTTCCGATCTACGTCAACACGCTGCTCGGCATCCAGAGCGTCGACCCGCAGCTGGTCGAGATGGGCCGCGTCTACGGCATGGACCGACGCGCCCTGTTCTTCCGCGTCATCCTGCCCGGCGCGCTGCCGGCGATCTTCGTCGGCCTGCGCTATGCCCTGGGCATCATGTGGCTGACGCTGATCGTCGCCGAAACCATCTCGGCCAGCTCCGGCCTCGGCTACATGGCCATGCAGGCGCGCGAATTCCTGCTGATCGACGTCGTCGTGCTGTCGATCCTGATCTACGCGCTGCTCGGCAAGCTCGCCGACAGCCTCGCCCGCCTGCTCGAGCGGCTGTCGCTCGGCTGGCATCCGGCCTTCCAGAACGGATGAGAGATTGCCCATGACCGCCGCCAGCCTGACCGCAGCCCGTTCCTTCGTCGCCACGCCGGTGCGGCCGATCGGCTCCGTCGAAGGGCAGCGGGCCTTTGCCTTCAGGCAAGCCGGCAAGCGCTTCGGCGACAAGACCGTGCTCGACGGCATCGACCTGGACGTGCCGGCCGGGCAGTTCCTTGCCGTCATCGGCAAGAGCGGCTGCGGCAAGAGCACGCTTTTGCGGCTTCTGGCCGGGCTCGACCGGCCGACATCGGGATCGCTGACATTCGGCGTGGCAGAGGAAGGACACAGCCGCACGCGCTTCATGTTCCAGGAGCCACGGCTCCTGCCCTGGGCCAGCGTGGTGAAAAACGTCGAGGTCGGGCTGACCGGGATTGCTTCCGGCGCGGAGGCAAGGCAACGCGCGCTCGACATTCTCGGCGAGGTCGGGCTTGCCGATCGGGCCGACGAATGGCCTTCGGTGCTGTCCGGAGGTCAGAAGCAGCGCGTGGCGCTGGCCCGCGCGCTGGTCGGCCACCCGCAGATCCTGGCTCTCGACGAGCCGCTCGGCGCACTCGACGCCCTGACCCGCATCGAGATGCAGCAGCTTCTGGAACGCATCTGGATCGCGCAGAAGTTCACGGCTGTGCTGGTCACGCATGATGTCGCCGAAGCGGTCGCGCTGGCCGACCGGGTCGTGGTGATCAGCGAAGGCCGGATCGCGCTTGATCTGGATGTGCCCGTGGAACGGCCGCGCCGGCGCGGTTCGGTGGAGTTGGCCCGGCTGGAGGGCAAGATTCTGGATCGGCTGTTCGGGTAGCTTTTTGACGATATACAACATTTGGGGCGTCGGCGGGACAGCGCGCCCCTCTGCCCTACCGGGCATCTCCCCCTCGAGGGGGGAGATTAGCAGCTTCGGCCTCGCTGCCCTCTTTCAATGATGAAGATTAGCGAAAGCAGTGATGACGGCCAATCTCCCCCCTCGAGGGGGAGATGCCCGGTAGGGCAGAGGGGGGCGCCACAGATCGCCGCCCCTCGTTCTACAGCTCACACCCCTACCGGTTCGCCCACACCAATCCCACCAGCCCGACCAGCATGGTGACGACGCCGATATAGAGCCATTGCGACTGGCCGGTCATGAAGCTGCCGCCGACCACGCCGATGCCTTGCAGCGACCACAGCGCGCCGACGGCAAGCACAATCAACGCCAGCAGATTTTTCGTCAGCCTCATTGCAGGATCTCCCTTTTGAAGTCGATTGGCTGCAGCATCGGGGCCGCGATAAAAGAGCCGAAGGAAGTGGCCCGTCCGTGCCGGACTCTACTTGGATATTAATGTTCGATCTTGTCAAACGGATGCCTGGCAGCAGGACAAAGATCATCATTGATTGATCATCGCGCGGCGGAAAATCCCTGACAGACTGTTACTCAGCGACTCCAAACGTGTGCCATTGCCACGGAACCGCCAGATGACTGCCGCATTTCGCGCCTTATTTGGCACCTAACGGCTGGGGTCTGTCAAAAACGGAGCCATCCCCCAAATATGAAGAACCCAAAACAGACCGCGCTTGTCGCGGTAACGATCGCTGCTGGCCTCATGGTCGGCGCTTCTTCGGCGACCGCCGCCGCCCAGTGCGGCCGCGCCTCATGGTACGCCCTGCACTCCAAGACCGCATCGGGCGAGCGCATGAACCCGTCAGCGCTGACCGCCGCGCATCGCACCTTGCCTTTCGGCACCAAGCTCAGGGTGACCAACAAGAACAACGGCCGCAGCGTCGTCGTGCGCATCAACGATCGCGGTCCGTTCATCAAGGGACGCGTGCTCGACCTGTCGAAGGGTGCGGCCGGCCAGCTCGGCTTCATCGGCTCCGGCCATACTTCCGTGTGCATGGCGCGCGTCTAGAGTTTTCTGTGTCCGGCAACATAGGCCGGACACATTGCCTACACATTTCGCAGTCGCACACTGAGCCGGCTGGCACCGTTCGGCCCCGATTTCCACGGTCTTGAACCAAAGAAGCATTGGTCACGCCGCGTGACGTATTGCATCGCAGCAATTAGTTGTTAACTTCCCCGCGAGACATCTAGGGCTCGGCGCGGCTCGTCGTCCCTTCGGTCGCAGGCAGCAGCGGGGTTCTCGATGTTCTACCAGCTCTATGAGATGAACCACGCGGCCCTGCAGCCGGCGCGCCTCTATGCCGACGCGGTGCGGATGTTCTACTCCAATCCACTCAATCCGTTTTCCCACACGCAATGGGGCCGTTCGATCGCGGCGACGGCCGAACTGTTCGAGCGCACCACGCGCCGCTACGGCAAGCCGACCTTCGGCCTGACCAAGACCGTGGTCGACTGGAAGAGCGTCGAGGTCACTGAAAAGACCGTCTGGTCGAAGCCGTTCTGCAATCTCGTCCGCTTCGAGCGCACGGTCCCCGCCGGACGCAAGCCCGATCCGAAGCTTCTGATCGTGGCGCCGATGTCGGGCCACTATGCGACGCTGCTGCGCGGCACGGTCGAAGCCATGCTGCCCTATGCCGACGTGCACATCACCGACTGGGTCGATGCCCGCATGGTGCCGCTTGCCGACGGCCAATTCGATCTCGATGACTACATCGACTACGTCATCGACATGCTGCACACGCTGGGGCCGGACACGCATGTGATGGCGGTGTGCCAGCCTTCCGTGCCGGTGCTGGCCGCCGTGGCGCTGATGGAAACGAAGGGCGACCCCTTCGTGCCCTCGACCATGACCTTGATGGGCGGCCCGATCGACACCCGCAGCAACCCGACCGCGGTCAATCTGCTGGCGCAGGAAAAGGGCATCGACTGGTTCCGCGACAATGTCGTGATGCATGCGCCCTGGCCGGTGCCGGGCTTCGGCCGCGAGGTCTATCCAGGCTTCCTGCAGCTGTCCGGCTTCATGAGCATGAACCTCGACCGCCACATCATCGCCCACAAGGACTTCTTCATGCATCTGGTGAAGCATGATGGCGACAATGCCGAGAAGCACCGTGATTTCTACGACGAGTATCTTGCTGTCATGGACCTGACGGCGGAGTTTTATCTGCAGACCGTCGACACGGTCTTCGTGCGCCAGGCCTTGCCCAAGGGCGAGATGACGCATCGCGGCACCAGGATCGATCCGTCGGCGATCCGCAACGTCGCGCTGTTCACGGTCGAAGGCGAAAACGACGACATATCGGGCCTTGGCCAGACCAAGGCGGCGCATGATCTGTGCCCCAACATCCCGGCAGACAGGCATGCCCACTACATGCAGCCGGCGGTTGGCCATTACGGCGTGTTCAACGGTTCGCGCTTCCGTTCCGAAATCGTGCCGCGCATCGTCGACTTCATCACCAGCTATGGCCGCCAGGAGCGTGTCGCGGTGAAACCGAAGCTGGTCCGCGCCGCCAAGAGATAATGCAAGGCCGCCCAAAATTGCGGGTTTTGGGACGATGACCTGCATAAACCAAGCTTAACGGCGATAAACCGTGAAATTGAACGGTAAAAGCCGGCTGGCTGGCCGATTCTGTTGCACAAGTGCCGCTGTCCAGCCCCTCGGGTAACCATGCCGACAATCCGACCGTCGTCGTAATTGACACGGACTGTAAATCCCCCTTAACCTTTCGTTAATAACAAAGGGTGAGCGGGGACAATGATTTCCTCATCGATGGCGCGACGGCTGCGCGTGTATGTGGCGGCCGGGCTGGCAATGACGGCGGGCTGGGCGGCACCGGCTTTGGCGGGTGGAGCGATGGCGACCGGGGGGCTCACCTCGCAGCCGATCGGCCACTATGATTTCTGCAAGCTGCATCCGGGCGAATGCTCGATCCGCCCGACCAATCTGGCGCCGGCCACGATGAGCGACGGGCTGATGCGCAAGCTTCTCAATGTCACCGCCAGGGTCAACGCCGCCGTCAAGCCGATGAGCGACATGGATATCTACGGCAAGGACGAGGTCTGGGCCTATCCCGACAAGGGCGTCGGCGATTGCGAGGACTATGTGCTGGAAAAGCGGCGCCAGCTTTCGCGCATGAGCATCTCGCTTGCCGATCTTCTGATCACCGTCGTGCGCAAGCCCGACGGCGAGGGTCACGCCGTGCTGACGGTGCGCACCGACGAGGGCGACTATGTGCTCGACAATCTGACCGACAAGGTCAAACCATGGGACGCGACCGGTTACCGCTTCCTCAAGCGGCAGGCGATCGACAACACCGGGCGCTGGGTCTCGATCCGCGGTGGCCAGCAGGTTCTGGTGGGCGCGGTGCAGTAGCTTCTGCACGAACAGGGCGGCATCGGCGATCCTTGGCGCCGCGCGCATCCTCTAATAATCTCGCATCTCTCCGTGAACCATTTCGCTCCGGCCTGCGACACACAGCCGTGAACCGAAACCAACCATGGAGACTTCAGATGACTGCTTTTCTGCGAAATACCCTTCTTGCCGCTCTCGCGGTGTCGAGCATGGCCGGATCCGCCATGGCCGATCAGACCACCACCAGCTGTGCCAAAACCAACCTCAACGACCTCTGGGCCGGCCGCTGTTGCGGTGATGCCGGGGCGTCGGACTGCCTGGGTGGCGGAAACAATGGCCATGGCGGCAATGGCGATCACGGCCGGGGCGGAAATGGCGGCACGGCCGGCAAGAAGTGATCTCACCACTGTGCCCGCTGGCGGTCCGCCGGCGGGCAGTTTCCTTCTGAAGCAGGCGAACTTGCATCACGCTCGGATCGTCGGACTACGGCCGCTGGTTTAACGCCGCGCGGATCGATGCGGTGATGCGGCGGAGCTCGGTTTCGTCGAGTTTCTCGATGTTTTCCGCCAGCAGATTGGCAAGCTCGGTGGCGGCGGGGGAAAGACCCGACGTGTCGAGTTTTACACGCGGATGCGAGGCCTCGGCCAGCCGCGCCAGTTCCTCGGCATCGTCCCAGATGATGTTGAAATAGCCGATGATCTTCTGGATCAGCGTCCAGGTCGGGGCACCGCGCCTGCCATGTTCGAGCGCCGACAGATAGGCGGCGCTGACGCCGATCGCCGCCGCCATGTCCTTCTGGCGGACACCGCGTTCGCTCCTAAGCGTCCGCAGCTTCTCTCCGAACGGGGTCATGTCCCCACCCTCATGATAGAGCTCCTCACAGGCGCGCCCGCCGCAGGCGGATATAGAGCGCACCCGAACCGCCATGATTGCGGGCGGCATGGTCGTGGCTGGAGACCAGCGGCCGGAAGGCGGGCGTCGACAGCCAGGCTGGTACCGCGCGCCGCAACACGCCATCGCCGCCGGAGGACGAGCCCTTGCCGGTGATGACCAGGACATAGCGGACGCCGCCGGCATGCGCCCGGTGCAGGAATGAAAACAGCAGCGAATAGGCCTCGTCCTGGGTCAGGCCGTGCAGATCGACGCGGCCCTCGATCGGTAGCCGGCCCTTCGACAGCTTGTCCAAGGTCGGTTCGTCGAGCGCATGCGCGACATGCTGCGTCTTTGGTTTGGCTGCCCCGGGATTGGCCATGGGCTGAACCGGTTGCGGCTGACTTGGCCTGACCTCGGCAGGGATTTCAGGGATGTCGACGGCAAATTTGCCCTTCAGCGGCTTGGCCGTGCGCGCCACCAGGTTCCACAGAACCCGGTCGTCCTCGCTGAGCTTGTCCGGGCGCCGGGTCATCGGACCGCACCTGCAACGAGCGCGCGCGGGATCAGCGCATAAAAATCCGCGGCATTGCGGACCACGCCGGCGATCTCGCCCGCGGCATCGCCCGAACCGGCGAACAGGTCGCCCCGCGCGGACCCGGTGATGGCCGAGCCGGTGTCCTGCGCGATCATCAGCCGGCGGAACGGTTCTGCGTCGAAAGCAGTCAGCGTCGGTGCGTCGATGTAAAAAGGCGTGCCGAATGTATGCAGCAGGCGGTCGACGGCGATCGAGCGGCCCGGCGTCAGCGGCACCTTGGCGGCGGCGATCGGGCCAAGGGCCGCGTCCTCGACATCGGCCTCGCGGAAGAAGATGTAAGAGCGGTTCTGCCGCAGGATCTCGTCGACGCGGCCCGGATGCGCCTTGAACCAGGCGCGGATCGACTGCATCGTCACCTTCTCCAGCGGGATCTCGCCAAGCTCGCTCAAGATCTTGCCGGATCCGGTGAAGCGCTGGCCGGATTTGGCGGCATAGGTGACGCGGACAAGCCGGCCGTCGGTCATGGCGAGGCGTGCGGCACCTTGCACGTGAATGAAGAAGGCATCGACCTTGTCGGCCAGCCAGGCGATTTCCAGACCCTTGCCGTCGAGCGCGCCACGCTCGATCTCGCCACGGTCGGGATACTCGACCGGCCCGCTCGGCGTCTGGCGCGCGAAAGCGAGGTAGGGATCCAGGCCGGGCGGCCGGTTGCTCTCGTCGATATCGACGAGATCGGCCGGGCGCGACAGCAACGGCACCGAAAACCGATCCGTGCGCACCGGTGACGCCTCGACCTGCGGCTCATAGAAACCAGTGACGAGCCCGGCGCCGGCATGTTCGGCGGGGATAAGCGCCGGGACGAAATGGCGCTCGAAGAAGGCGCGGGCTTCCCCGCGGGTCGGCGACTGATTCGCCGGCGAAACGGTCCGGGCCTTGGCGTAGGCATCGGCAAAGGCGTCGAAGTCGATGCCGAGCGCACCACTGCGATAGGGTTTGGTCAGGACATGGAAGGCCGAGCGGCGAAAGGCGGCGAAAGCCGCCGAATGGTCGTCATCTCCCCAGCCGGGCAGGTCGCCGAAGGCTTTCTCGACAAAAAGAGGCGATAGCGACACCGGAGCCTCGCCGCGTGTTTCCGAACTAGTCTTCTTCCTCGGTGGCGACGAGCTTCCAGTTCGGGTCGCGCGAGCGCGTGTCGCGGGCGAAGGTCCAGACATCCTTGACCTCTGCGACGGTTTCCGGGTCGCCGTCGATGACCGCGCCGGCCTTGTCGCGGGTCGCCGAAATCAGCTCGCTGATGATGCGCAGCGTGACATGCGCCTCGCCGCCCTTCATCTCGGCCGAGACGATGTCGGCCTTGTCGATGCCGACGAAGGAGGACTGGATCTTTTCCGCCTTGGCCTCGCGCTCGCCGATGGCGGCGACAAAACCGTCATAGACCTCGCGCGACAACAGGTTCTTCAGCGTTTTGCGATCGCCGTCGGCATAGGCCTTGACGTTCATCTCGTAATCTATCTTGGCGCCGTCGACGAAACCCTTCGGCTCGAAGGACGGATCATTGTCCTTGATCGTGCGCAGGCCCTTGTTGAGGTCGGTATCGGGCTTGGCGAAAGCGTCGATCGCGGCATAGGTGTCGGGAGCCGGCTCGCCTGGCGGGCGCTTGCGCGGCAGCGAGACGACATTTTCTGATTTCTGGGCGGCATCCTTGTCGCCGGTGCGAGCCGCCGAATAGGGATCGAAGGGCGGCCGTTCGCTGCCGGTGCGGCGGCCCAGCACATTGCGCAGCTGGAAAAAGATGACCACCGCCGCAATCAGGAAGAAAATCGTGCCGAAGTCGAAGAATCCCATATCTTCCGCCAATCAATCCCTGCCCTGTGGCCGGACCGTCAGGCCCAATGGCCACGGTCGCATAGCGTTCAACATTCAAAGCATATAGAACGCAAGGCGCAATCATTCAAATCAAAGGCAGGCATACCTATCTAACAGCCTCAGTGCCAGCGGCGATTGCCAACTGGCGGCCAAAACAATCGAAACGTCATAACAATCGAAAAAAGGTTGGCAAGACTTGCGCATTTCGCTGCTTCCCTTCTTTCTCCTCGCGCTTCCGCTGCTGGAAATCGCCGGTTTCGTCATCGTCGGCCGTGAGGTCGGCGCGCTGGCGACGGTCGGCCTCGTGCTGGCCTCGAGCATCGCCGGCGTGCTTTTGCTCCGGTACCAGGGCTTTGGTGTCATGGCCCGCATCCGCACCGAGATGGCCGCCGGCCAGAACCCAAGCCGCCACCTTGCGCACGGCGCCATGATCGTGGTTGCGGCGATCCTCCTGATCATCCCCGGCTTCATATCAGACATCATCGGCCTGCTTCTGTTCCTGCCGCCGTTGCGCGACTTTGCCTGGAACCGGTTCAAGGGCCGTATTGTCGTCGCCACCGATTTCTCGACCGGCGGTTTTCGCAGCCGCCAGCGCGACAGGGTCATCGACCTCGAAGACGGCGACTATTCGCGCGAGGACGATCTGAAGCGCGGCCCGGATCACAACTCGCCGTGGCGCCGCCTGAAGGACGATTAGGGCGCCGTCCCATCTATATCCGCAGCCGAGAAGCAAGGCGGCAAACCTTGTCTTGTCATCCCCGCCATGGTAGCGAACGCCCGATTTCAATTCGGTCAGCGACGCTGCCCAGGCAAGAGGACAAGGCTTATGGCCAGCAAGGATGACGCGCCGGTCGGCGCAGCCAACGGAAACGGCAATGCGGCGCAGCCGTCGCTCAACGTTCTGGCGCAATATGTGAAGGACCTGTCGTTCGAAAGCCCCGGCGCGCCGAATTCGCTGCGCGGCCGCGACAAGGCGCCGGGCATCGCCATCAACGTCAACGTCAACGCCAACCCGCTCTCCGACAAGCAGTTCGACGTCAATCTGACGCTGAACGCCAAGGCGTCCTTCGACCAGGAAGTGCTGTTCAATGTCGAGCTGGTCTATGGCGGCGTGTTCGCCATCGCAGGCTTTCCGCAGGAGCACATGCTGCCGATCCTGTTCATCGAATGCCCGCGCCTTTTGTTCCCGTTCGCCCGGCAGATCATCGCCGAGGCAACCCGCAATGGCGGCTTCCCGCCGCTGATGCTCGACCCGATCGACTTCGCCCAGATGTTCCAGCAGAAGCTGGCCGAGGACGAGGCGTCCAAGGTCAAGGTGAGCTGAGGCCTGCTGTCATCGTTGTTGTTTCTGAGAACCCGGCCTTGTGCCGGGTTTTCTGTTTGGAACGCTGGCGGGGCAGCGCCCCTTCGAGGTTGGCTGAAGGCCCCTCGCGTCTTCGTCATCCTAGGGCGGAGCAAGGAGCGTAGCGACGCAGCGCAGACCCTAGGATCCATGCCGTGACATTCGCCTTAGAATGCAACGGATCAGAATGGCGCTTGTCCCCGCGCCTGTGCTCGCTACGCTAAAACCATGACCGGTTATGTCTACATGACTGCGAGCCAGAAAGGTGGCACCCTCTATATCGGTGTCACCAACGACCTCGGTCGCCGCATGCCGGAGCACAAGTCGGGCCAAGGCTCTAATTTCACCAGCCGCTACGGTGTTCAGCGGTTGGTCTGGTACGAGGAGTTTTTCGACATCACCGATGCGATCCAACGTGAGAAGTCCCTGAAGCGCTGGCCGCGCCAATGGAAGATCGAATTGATCGAAAAGGCCAATCCAGAGTGGTTCGAGCTGTTTCGCGGGACGGGGTGGTAACGCTCGGTTTCTTGCACCGCCGGAACATATCATCACCGTCACGGCATGGATCCTAGGGTCTGCGCCGCGTCGCTTCGCTCCTTGCTTCGCCCTAGGATGACGAAGTTATGGGGGTCCGCTGCCAATCTTGAGGGTCGGCCCTTCCAGCCTTGCCGCCATCGCTTCTCCAACTGCCAGCAGCAACCTTCAGCCACAACGCCTTCTCACCCAACGTCCCGACCATGCCGGCGTGCGCGGCGCGTTCGGCTTCGGTGAGGCGGGGCCGCAGGGGTGCCGGGCGCTGGCTGATGATGATCTCGATCTGGCGGACATTTTCGCCTTGCGCCGGCGCGGTGGCGCTGTCGAGGATAAGGGCCGCCTGCTTGCCGCCGATCAGCTCGATATAGACCTCGGCCAGCAATTCGGAATCGAGCAGGGCGCCGTGCTTGGTGCGCCTGGTGTTGTCGATGCCGTAACGCCGGCAGAGCGCATCGAGCGAATTGGGGCCCATCGGGTGCTTGCGGCGCGCCAGCGCCAGCGTGTCGACGACGAGGCCGTTGTCGATGACGGGGTGGCCCAGCCGGCCGAACTCGACGTTGAGAAAGCCGATGTCGAAGGTTGCGTTGTGGGCGACCAGCTTGGCGCCGTCGGTGAAGTCCAGCCATTCCTGCACAATCTCGGCAAAGGTCGGCTTGCCCGCGAGGTCCGCCGCGCTGATGCCGTGCACCGCCTGTGCCTCGGCATGGATCGCGCGCCCTTGCGGGTTGATGTAGTGGTGGAAGGTCTTTCCGGTCGGGAAGCGGTTGACCAGCTCGACGCCGCCCAGCTCGATCACGCGGTCGTCGCGCGAATCGAGGCCGGTGGTTTCCGTGTCGAAGATGATCTCACGCATCGAATCAGTCGCTCCAAAGGAGCAGAATCATGAGACCGGAACAAAATGGCAATGGGAAACGAAGCTGATCAGGGCAATCACTACAGGTTTGCGCTGCCCCTCATCGCCCTGCCGGGCACTTCTCCCCGTATAGTGACGGGGAGAAGGACGCCTTCGCAAAGGATTTCGCCAATCTCCTGCGTTTGCAAGAGAGTAGCCGAGGTCGCGGCCAGCTCCTTCTCCCCGTCACTATACGGGGAGAAGATGCCGGCAGGCAGATGAGGGGCGGCGCTGACGTTGACAGACGGCAGCCAGTGTCAATGGCCCGGCTTGCCGACCCCGATCAGTTCCGCAATGATCGCATTCACCTGATCCCGCGCGGCGTCCAGCCCCTGGCCGGTCTCGACCACGAAATCGGCCTGACGACGCTTTTCCGCATCCGGCACCTGCTTGGCCAGGATCGACGCCAGTTTTTCCTCGGTCATGCCTGGCCGCGCCAGCACACGCTCGCGCTGGGTCTCGGCCGATGCGGTGACGACGACGACCTTGTCGACGCGGTTGCGGCCGCCGGTTTCGAACAGCAGGGGAATATCGAGGACGGCGATCGGCGCGCCTGATCCACGATGCCTGGCCAGAAAGGCATCGGCGTCGGCGCGCACCAGCGGGTGAATGATCGCCTCGAGCCGCTTCAGCCCGGCGGCGTCGCCGAGCACGCGCGCGCCAAGTTTTGTCCGGTCGACCACCCCGGCAGATGTGGTGCCCGGAAAGGCGGCTTCGACCAGGGGCGCCGCCTTGCCGGCATAGAGGCGATGCACCGTCTCGTCGGAATCATGGACCGGCACGCCGGCGTCAGCGAACATCCTGGCCGTGGTCGACTTGCCCATGCCGATCGATCCGGTGAGGCCGAGCACGATCATGGTTTCGGCACCAGATCGGCAACGATGAGCGCGCGGAGTTCAGCTGTAACTCGCGGCCTGACGCCGAACCAGCGCTCGAAGCCGGGCGCGGCCTGATGCAGCAGCATGCCGAGGCCGTCGACCGTCTTCAGCTTTCGCGCGCGCGCTGCCGCGAGCAGCGGCGTCTCCAGCGGCACATAGACGATGTCGGTGACGATGGCATGGTCGGGCAGCCGGGCGGGATCGGCCGACAGGCCTTCATTGCCATGCATGCCGAGCGCCGTGGTGTTGACCAGCAGGCCGGCATCGCCGAGCAGTTCATCCGTAGCCGCCATGCCATGCGCCGACACGCCGGCGCCGAAACGATCGCGCAGTTCTATAGCCCGGGAGAGCGTACGGTTGACGATGCGGATGTCGGTCACGCCGCGCTCCTTCAGCGCATGGATGACGGCGCGCGACGCGCCGCCGGCGCCAAGCACGACCGCCGGGCCCTTGCTCGCCCAGCCCGGCGCATGATCGTCGAGGTTGGCGGCAAAGCCGTGACCGTCGGTGTTGCCGCCCCACAGGACGCCATCCTCGAACCACAGCGTGTTGACGGCGCCGATTTCTTGCGCCGCCTGGTCGCGGCGTTCGGCCAATGCGAAAGCCGCTTCCTTGTGCGGGATGGTGATGTTGCCGCCGCGGTAATTGTTTGCCTGCAGCGTTTTCACGAATACGGCAAAGTCTTGCGGCGCGATATCGATGGCCCGGTAGCTCCCGTCGATGCCATGTTTGGCCAGCCAGTGGCCATGAATCTTCGGCGAGCGCGAATGCTTGACCGGATGGCCCGACACGAAGGCTTTTTTCGACGCCTCAGCCATCGATCGCTCCCAGCGTGCGCAGTTCGGCCAGCAGCGGCAGAAGCGGCAGGCCGACAATGGTGAAATGATCGCCCTCGATTTTCTCGAACAATTGAATGCCTTCGCCTTCGATCTGATAGGCGCCGACGCTTCCCAGCGCCTTGGCGCCGACGCGGGCGAGATGGCGGCCGATGAAGGCCGGGTCGAGCTTGCGCATGGTCATCGAGGCGATGCCGACATGCCGCCACAAGACCTTGCCGTCGCGAACCAGCACCGCGGCGCTGTTGAGCTGATGGGTCTTGCCCGACAGCGCCAACAGATGACGGCGGGCGCCTTCCATGTCGGCCGGCTTGTGGAACACCTCGTCGCCGAGCGACAGCGTCTGGTCGCAGCCCAGAACCAGGGCGCCCGGCCTGCGCTCGCTGACTTCGGTGGCCTTGGCCTCGGCCAGCACCAGGGCGACGTCCTCGGGCGAGACGCCGCTGTCCTGCAAAGGCCCCTCGAGCGCGCGCTCGTCGACATCGGCGGGAACCGCCTCGACATCGACGCCGGCATTGACCAGCATCGCCTTGCGGAACGGGCTGCCTGAAGCGAGGATGAGTTTTTCAGTCATGGTTTTAAGCGCCTGATCAATTGTCTAACCGTTGTTGAGATTCTGGCTCCAACAGAAAACCGCTGGCACCTTCGACCACCGTCACGGCATGGATCCTAGGGTCTCCGCGACGTCGCTTCGCTCCTGCTCCGCCCTAGGATGACGAAGGCGTGGTGGCTTTTTGGCCAATCGCGGATGTCGGGCCTGGCACCTACGCCGTCAAAGTGCAGTTGGTGGCAATCGCAAACCTTCGAAATTGGCCGAGACAATCGTCCCTTCGTCATCCTAGGGCGAAGCAAGGAGCCAAGCGACGCAGCGCAGACCCTAGGATCCATGCCGTGACCTTTCAAGCGACGCAGCGGTGGATGTCAGCAACGCGTCGCACGGCTCCAATTATCTATTCTTCCCCCGCAGGGCAACGATCGCCGCCGCCGTTTCCTCGATCGAGCGGCGGCTGACGTCGATCATCGGCCAGCCATGGCGCGTGCAGATCTTGCGGGCATAGGCGAGCTCCTCGGCGATTGCGGCGCGGTCGACATAATCCGATGCCTCATACGAGCTGCTGTTGCCGAGGATGCGGTTTTGCCGGACATGCGAGATGCGCTCGGCGGTGGCGATCAGCCCGACGATCAGCGGCTTGCTGGCGGCAACCAGGCTTTCCGGCACCGGCACGCCGAGCACGATCGGGATGTTGGCGGTCTTGATGCCGCGGTTGGCGAGATAGATGCTGGTCGGCGTCTTCGACGTGCGAGAAATGCCGATCAGCACGACATCGGCATCGTCCATATTGAGCGGCAATTGGCCGTCATCATGGTCCATGGTGAAATTGAGCGCATCGATGCGGCGGAAATATTCGGCGTCGAGGACATGCTGGGCGCCGACGCGGCGGCCGGCCGGGGTGCCTAGATAGGACTGGAACACGGTCAGCACCGGCTCCAGCACCGATACACAGGGCAGGCCCATGGCCGCGCAGCGCTCGTCGATGCCGCGTGCCAGCTTCTGGTCGACGACCGTATAGAGGATGATGCCCGGCTCCTCCTCGATGTCCTCGAACACCTTTGCCACCTGCTTTTCGGTGCGGATCAGCGGATAGATATGCTCGATGGCGCGCGCGTCCTTGTATTGCGCCGAGGCCGCCCGGCCGGCGGCGAGCAGCGTTTCGCCGGTCGCGTCGGAAATCAGGTGCAGGTGGAAGAAGCTCTGGGGTTTGTTCACAGGGGTCACCTGGGGCTGTGGGCTTCTGTGGATAAAGCGGGATGAAAAGACGGGCCTGTCGGAGGCGACTGTATCAGATGGCAGTTTGTCCACAATTCGATGCGCTGTCAGCTTCGTCGGGCGACTGGGGACAAGTTTGGGGACGGCTTTTTTCGACTACGGTCCGTCCACAGGACCTGCCTTTCATCGCTGTGCCTAACACTTTGACTCGATTGATCGATTCGGAGCTATCCCCAGAACCCTACATCTGGGAAAAAGAAGCACGCGACAATATGTTGGCTGGTGTTTTCCGGGGCAAAGCGGGACAGGTGACAACCACTAGAACCAACAGACTCTTAGAATCAGAAGAATCTTAGATATAAGAATCTTTGATTATAGAAGAGGCTGGGAGAAGCGAGCGCCCGATGCCCCAGAACCGGATCATGCTGGATGTCCTCAGGGGCAAGGCCCATTTTCCGCCTCCGCTCTGGATGATGCGTCAGGCCGGGCGCTATCTGCCGGAGTATCGGGAGACACGCAGGCGAGCAGGCTCGTTCCTCGACCTCTGCTACGATCCCGACCTTGCGGTCGAAGTGACCTTGCAGCCGATCGAGCGTTTTGGTTTCGATGCCTCGATCCTGTTTTCCGATATCCTTGTCGTCCCGCATGCGCTTGGCCGTGACGTCCGCTTCGAAGAGGGCAGAGGGCCGCTGCTGACGCCGATCACCGCGCCGGAGATCTTGGCTCTGGAAGGTAAGGTGTTTCACGTGAATCTCGAACCGGTCTACGAGACGGTTCGCCGGTTGCGGGCCAAACTCCCCGAAGAGACAACCCTGATCGGTTTCTGCGGCGCGCCGTGGACGGTGGCGACCTACATGATCGCCGGCCATGGCACACCCGACCAGGCGCCGGCGCGGCTTTTTGCCTATCGCGAGCCGGTGGCGTTTCAACGATTGCTGAAGGTGCTTGCCGAACATTCGGCCGCCTATCTCATCCGCCAGATCGAGGCGGGCGCGGATGTGGTGCAGATATTCGATTCCTGGTCCGGCGTGCTGGACGATGAAACTTTCGACCTGTTCTGCGTTCAGCCAATGGCCGAGATCGTTGGCCGGGTGCGGGCGGTTCATCCCGATGTTCCGATCATCGGTTTTCCCAAGGGCGCCGGTTCGCGCTACCGGACCTATCGACAGAAGACCGGCGTGACGGCGCTGGGGATCGACTGGACGGTGCCCCTGATCGCGGCGAAGGAATTGCAGCGCTCAGGTGCGGTTCAGGGCAATCTCGATCCCTTGCGGCTCGTGGCTGGCGGCAAGGCGCTGTCGGATGGTGTCGAGGCGATCCTGAAGGCGTTGGGAGACGGGCCGCTGATCTTCAATCTCGGTCACGGCATCACGCCGGAGACACCGATCACCCATGTCGAGGCGATGGTGAAACAGGTGCGGAGCGCGACACGCTGATGGCTCAGATGAACAACACGAACAGCACCGGCCAGGCGATGATGCGCATGATATCAGGTATCGCCGTGCTGGTCGTTTTCACCGCGCTTTTGTATTTCGCCGCCCCCGACAGGTTCTATCCCTGGGCCAAGGCGATCCATATCCTCGCCGTTATCTCATGGATGGCGGGCATGCTCTATCTGCCGCGGCTGCTGGTCTATCACGTCGATGCCGAGAAGGGCTCGGTGCAGTCCGAGACCTTCAAGGTGATGGAGCGGCGCCTGCTGCGCGGCATCATCAACCCGGCGATGATCGTCACCTGGGTATTCGGCCTATGGCTCGCCTGGAAGGGTTTTGGTTTCCAGGGCGGCTGGCTGCACGCCAAGATCGGAGCGGTGCTTTTGCTGTCGGCCATGCATGGCTATCTCTCGGGCGCGGTGCGCAAATTCGCCGAGGACCGCAATGAAAAACCGGCCAGGCACTGGCGGATGGTCAACGAGATCCCCACATTGCTGATGATCGCAATCGTCATCCTGGTGGTCGTCAAGCCGTTCTGATGTATATCGATCAAAACGGCCAGGAGCCAACGACACGCAGTGATGCGTTTTAAGCCTTCATAGGTCACGCAAAACGCAGCTTGCTCTTTCACCCGACCGACGATAAAAGACGGGTCTTCCTTCCCGTCATGCGCCGCCCCTCGTTGTTTTCGGCCGCGCCCGGCATTTGTCGCATCCCGCCGATATTTTCCCAAAGCCTACCCAGACTCCATCTATTCCCAGACTCAATCTACCAAGGTCCGTCTATGCAAGAAATGAAACTCGCCGAGTTCAAGAACAAGAAACCGCCAGAGCTGATCGCTTATGCCGAGTCGCTCGAGGTCGAAAACGCCAGCGTCATGCGCAAGCAGGAGCTGATGTTTGCGATCCTGAAGAAGCTGGCCGCCCAGGAGATCGAGATCATCGGTGATGGCGTGGTCGAGGTGCTGCAGGACGGTTTCGGCTTCCTGCGCTCCGCCAACGCCAATTATCTGCCAGGTCCCGACGACATCTATATTTCGCCGTCGCAGATCCGGCGCTTTTCGCTGAAGACCGGCGATACGGTCGAAGGGCCGATCCGCAGCCCGAAAGAGGGCGAGCGCTATTTCGCGCTGCTCAAGGTCAACACCATCAATTTCGACGATCCCGAGAAGATCCGTCACAAGATCCACTTCGACAATCTGACGCCGCTCTATCCGACCAAGCGGCTGAAGATGGAGATCGAGAATGTGACCACCAAGGACATCTCGGCCCGTGTGATCGACCTGGTAGCGCCGATCGGCAAGGGACAGCGCGCTTTGATCAACGCGCAGCCGCGTACCGGCAAGACGGTTCTGATGCAGAACATCGCCCACTCGATCACCGCCAACCATCCGGAATGCTATCTGATCGTGCTTCTGATCGACGAGCGGCCGGAAGAAGTGACCGACATGCAGCGCTCGGTGAAGGGCGAGGTGATCTCCTCGACCTTCGACGAGCCGGCGGTGCGCCACGTGCAGGTCGCCGAAATGGTCATCGAGAAGGCCAAGCGCCTGGTCGAACATGGCCGCGACGTCGTCATCCTGCTCGATTCGATCACTCGTCTCGGCCGCGCCTACAACACCGTTGTGCCGTCATCCGGCAAGGTGCTGACCGGCGGTGTCGACGCCAACGCGCTGCAGCGGCCGAAGCGCTTCTTCGGCGCCGCCCGCAACATCGAGGAAGGCGGCTCGCTGACCATCATCGCCACCGCGCTGATCGATACCGGCAGCCGCATGGACGAAGTCATCTTCGAAGAGTTCAAGGGCACCGGCAACTGCGAAATCCAGCTCGACCGCAAGGTGGCTGACAAGCGCATCTATCCGGCCATGGACATCTTGAAGTCCGGCACCCGCAAGGAAGACTTGCTGGTTTCCAAGCAGGATCTGCAGAAGATCTTCGTGCTGCGCCGCATCCTGGCGCCGATGGGAACCACCGACGCGATCGAGTTCCTGATCGACAAGCTCAAGCAGACCAAGACCAATGCGGATTTCTTCGATTCGATGAACACGTAAAGGTCAGGCCGAAATCTTCCGGTCTGTGTATTGAAGCCCCATTCCGCGAAACCGGGATGGGGTTTTTCGTTGTCCGGCGGCAGGTCGCTTTCCCGATATCGGGCGGCTGTATGTGGCGGCAGACGATTTCGCGTTCATGCAAAGCTCGTGTCTGCAAACTGGAAGCAGCGACGTGAAGAAGACAATCCCGACCCTGATCGGCTTTTCGGCCATCCTGACCTGGTCTTTCCTGGCGCTGCTTTCGACCGCCGCTGGCCCGATCCCGCCGTTTCAGCTGGCAGCCATGACCTTCCTGCTCGGAGGGCTGGTCGGCGCCGGCAGCTGGATCTTCCGCCCAGGCGCGATCCGGTCGCTGCGGCAGCCATGGCCGGTCTGGGCGATCGGCACGGCGGGACTGTGCATCTACCACTGCGCCTATTTCTTTGCGATCCAGTCGGCGCCGCCGGTCGAGGTCAGCCTGATCGCCTATCTCTGGCCATTGCTGATCGTCGTCTTTGCAGCCTTCCTGCCCGGTGAAAGGCTCCGGGTTCATCACATCGTCGGCGTCGTTCTAGG
Organism: Mesorhizobium sp. M1342; assembly: GCF_040317955.1. Lineage (NCBI taxonomy): Bacteria > Pseudomonadati > Pseudomonadota > Alphaproteobacteria > Hyphomicrobiales > Phyllobacteriaceae > Mesorhizobium > Mesorhizobium sp. M1342. The sequence goes on from NZ_JAMYLI010000043.1 coordinate 37,330, forward strand.
GCTTGCCGGCGCCATCGTGGTGATCACCAAGGGCGGCAATGTCGGCCTGGCCAATGGGGTGATGAAGGGCCATGTCATCGCGCTCTTCTGCGCCTTCATCTGGGCTGGCTATTCCGTGCTGTCGCGCCGCTTCGGCCAGGTGCCGACGGATGTCGTGGCCGGTTATTGCTTCATCACGGCGGCGGTCGCTTTCTCGCTGCACCTGATGCTTGAGACCACGGTCTGGCCGCAGACGCCGACGCAGTGGACGGCTATCGTCATTCTGGGCACGATTCCTCTGGGAGCCGGCTTCTACGCCTGGGATTTTGGCTGCAAGCACGGTGACATCATGATCCTTGGCGCCTTGTCCTACGCCGCACCGCTGTTTTCGGTCATCGTGCTGCTGCTGGCAGGCTTTGGCGTCTTCCACTGGTCGGTGGCGCTCGCCTGCGTGCTGATCACCATTGGCGCGGTGGTTGCTGCCAGGGATTTGCTGTTCAAGCCCCGGCAAGCTGCGACCGAGGCGCTGCCCGATCCCGCGCACGGCGCCTGATCATTCTCGGCGCAAAAGGCGCTCCAGCTCTTCCGGATCCGTCATCGGGGAAAGGCAAACCTGACCAGTGCAGAACCACGCGCTTAAGCGGTTGGTCAGCGGCAGGATTCCGGCGGGCAGCAAGGCTCGATTCGCTCCCGTACCGATCGGCACGAGGATGTCGACGCGGCGTGGATCCGGATTTCGATTCGCAACCGGAACGAGCTTTGGATCGTTGAGCGCATCAACGATGACCAGCTTGAGCGGCTCGATCGCAAGCGCGCAGGCATTGACGATGCTGGCCTGGCCATAGGTCTGGTTTGCGGCACGGCCGGCGGCATGTTCGGCGACCTCCCAGGCTTTCTCGTGCAGCTCGAGATCGCCGGTGACGGAGGCGAGCCGGACCAGTGCCTCGATGATCTGGCCGGTGGCGGACGGAATGGCTTCATCGACGTCGCCCCTGATGCGGATCGGCACGTCAGCGCTGTCCGAAGCCGTCAGATAGTAGCCGGTCTTCTCGGCATCGGCGTGCCAATGGTCGAGTTGCTCGACGAACTGGCCGGCCAGGTCGACATAACTCCAATCCCCAGTGGCCTCGAACAGCGAGATGGCTGCGTTGGTCATGGCGGCATAGTCGGTGGACAGAGCAGGGAACAGTTTTCTGGCGCCGAGCATCGAATGCGGCAGGCGGCCGTCGCGGCCGGCAGCGCTGATATGAGTGAAGGCCTTTGCCGCCGCATCGATCCAGTCAGGCCGCGCCAGCGACCGGCCGGCTTCTGCAAGCGCCGCGATCAGCTGGCCGTTCCAGTCGGTGAGGGTCTTTGCGTCAAGGCCGGGCCTTACCCGCTGTTCCCGGACTGCAAGGAGTTTCCCCTTGAGCGGGCTGATCTCTTCGCGATCGATCACATATTGCGATTGCTGGGCCCTCGTCTGGTGGACAACCGGCTTGCCTTCCCAACCATGCGGGCTGGAGAGCGTGAAGTAATTGACAAACAAGGCGGAATCGTCGCCGAGTGCGGCCTCGATCTCGTCTTGGCTCCAGGTGTAGAACAGCCCTTCCTCGCCGTTGCTGTCGGCGTCGAGACTGGCGGCAAAGGCGCCGCCGTCGACGCGCATTTCGCGCAGCAGCCAGTCGATCGTCTCTTTGATTCGGACCCGGAACAACTCGTTGCCGCTTGCGGCATAGGCCCAGTTGCAGAAGCGGATCAGCTGGGCATTGTCGTAAAGCATCTTTTCGAAATGCGGCACCAGCCATTCGGCGTCGGTCGAGTAACGGCTGAGCCCGCCGCCGATATGGTCGTAGATGCCGCCGCTGACCATCTGTTCGAGGCTGTTAAGAACGTCGTCGCGATGGCTGGCGTTGCCGTCGCGCAGCCAGGACAGCCACAGCGTTTGCATGAACGGTGCATTGGGAAATTTCGGCGCGCCGCGCAAGCCGCCGAGATCGCGGTCGATCATGCCGTCTATGCCCTTGGCAAGCTCAGCCAGCGTGCCGCGATCGAGCCCTGTTTTCGCATGCGAGCCGGCAAGCCGCGCCTCGACATGTATGGTCAGGCCGTCGGCACTCTGGTTGAGGCTCGCCCGCTTCTCGCGCCAGGCCTTGTCCACCGCCTCCATCACCTGGATGAAACCGGGGCGGCCATAGCGTGGCTCGCGCGGAAAATAGGTGCCGCCCCAGAACGGCTTGCCGTCCGGCGTCAGGAACATGGTCAGCGGCCAGCCGCCTTGCTCGCCCATGGCGGAGAGTGCGGCCATATAGATCTGATCGATGTCGGGACGCTCCTCGCGGTCGACCTTGATATTGACGAACAGACGGTTCATGACGGCGGCGACACCATCGTTCTCGAAGCTTTCATGCGCCATGACATGGCACCAATGGCAGGCGGCATAGCCGACCGAGAGCAGGATCGGCCTGTCCAGCGCCTTCGCCTCCTCGAGCGAAGCCGGCGACCAGGCCCGCCAGTGGACGGGATTGCCGCTGTGCTGCTGCAGATAGGGGCTGGCTTCTTCGGCAAGCAGGTTTTGCGCTGGCAGCGTCACTGGGCAAACTCGGATGGGTCGGATAGGCGTAAAGCTAGGGCGGTTCGGTAGAGCGGGCAAATGATTTCAGGCGGTTCCATCGTAGCGCTGTCGAGCGGCCGGCTTCCGGCCGGGGTTGGCGTCATCCGCATTTCCGGCCCGCAGACTCGATTCGTAGTCGAAACGATTGCCGGCAGCATGGTTAAGGACCGCTCGGCAGTTCTGCGCCGATTCAGGGCACCCGACGGGACCTTGCTCGACACCGGCCTGGTCGTTTTCTTTCGCGGTCCGGCCAGTTTCACCGGCGAGGACGTTGCGGAATTCCATGTTCACGGCGGTCGTGCCGTTGTGGCAAAAATGCTGGAGACGATCGCAGGCCTTGACGGCGTCAGGCACGCGGAACCCGGCGAATTCACGCGCCGGGCCTTTCTCAACGGCAAGGTCGACCTTGTCGAGACCGAGGCACTGGCGGATCTCGTCAACGCCGAGACCGAGGCGCAGCGGCGTTTTGCCGTTCAAAATGCCGAAGGCGTTCAGAGCGAACTCTATCTCGGCTGGCGCCGCAGACTGATCCATGCCCGCGCCATGATCGAGGCGGAAATCGATTTCGCCGATGAGGACGATGTCCCCGGTTCCGTTTCGGATACGGTCTGGTCCGATGTCAGGACGATGATCGGCGAGATCGATCGCCACATCGCCGGGTTTCGCGCCGCCGAGATCATTCGCGACGGCTTCGAGGTCGTGATCCTTGGCGCGCCCAACGCCGGTAAGTCGAGTCTGTTCAATGCCCTGGCCCGGCGGGATGCCGCTATAGTAACGGATGAACCCGGCACGACGCGGGATCTGCTTGAAGTGACACTTGATCTCCAGGGGCTGCGGGTCCGGCTTACCGATACGGCCGGGCTGCGCGATGCGCCGGGGAAGGTCGAGGCGATCGGCATCGAGAAGGCGAGGGCCAAGGCGCATGGCGCCGATCTCTTGCTGTTGCTGCAGGATGTTACGAATCCTGGGGATATTCGTTCATTGCCGACCGCGGCGCCGACCTTGCGCGTTGGCACCAAGCGCGATCTGCTGGAAGACCGCGCGGCGAGCGGGGCGATGGAAGACTACAACCTTGTCATTTCGGTAAAAAACGGGACGGGCGTGGAGAGACTGCTGGCGGAAATCGGCCGGCGAGCTGCCGAAGCAGCCGGGAGCGTCGGTGATGTTTTGCCATCGCGCCTGCGCCACGTCGAATTGCTTGGCGCAGCGAATAGGCACCTGCTTCGTGCAACCGACGGCCAGACTGTCGGGCAGGAATTGCGCGCCGAAGAGTTGCGGCTTGCCGCGGATCGCCTGGGCCGTATTGTCGGCGCCATCGACGTCGAGGAGATGCTGGATGTGATTTTCTCACAGTTCTGTATTGGGAAATGACTCACGTGAAACAGTGCGGTGTATCGCTTCGTCATCCACGGGCGAAGCAAGGAGCGCAGCGACGCAGCGCAGACCCAAGGATCCATGCCGCGACATCAAAGCAGCGGCCACGATGCAGAATTCTGCTCCGCTGTACTCTTTGGCCAAGGTCACGGCATGGATCCTCGGGTCTCCGCGACGCCGATTCGCGGACGCTCCGCCCGTGGATGACGAAGGCGGGGAGGCTTCGTCTGGGCCACCGCGCTGCGCTGCCTGTGTGACTCACGTGAAACGCGTCAGGCGGCCTTGGTGACTCACGTGAAACATGGAGCTGACAGCCCGCAAGGTTGTTTCACGTGAACCCGCGGAGTTTTCTTGACAGCAAAGCCTCACGGGGACATGTGTCCCTGATTCATTTGAGTCTAGGACGTTTGGAAATGACCAATCACTATGATGTGGTTGTGGTGGGCGGTGGCCACGCCGGGTGCGAGGCGGCCAGCGCTGCAGCGCGCGCCGGTGCGAAGACCGCTTTGGTGACGCTGCGTTTCGACACGATCGGGGTCATGTCGTGCAATCCGGCGATCGGCGGGCTCGGCAAGGGTCACCTGGTCCGCGAGATCGATGCTATGGACGGCTTGATGGGGCGGGTGGCGGATGCTGCCGGTATCCAGTTCCGCCTGCTCAACCGCCGCAAGGGCCCAGCAGTACGCGGGCCGCGCACGCAGGCCGACCGAAAGCTCTATCGCCTCGCCATGCAGGAAGCGATTCGGCAGCAGAAAGATCTCGACGTGGTCGAAGGCGAGGTTCTGGACTTCGAAATCGACGATGGGCAGATCGTGGCCGTTCTCCTGGCCGATGGAAGGCGGCTTGCCTGTGGCGCTGTCGTTTTGACGACCGGAACTTTCCTGCGCGGACTTATCCATATCGGCGAGAAGAAGATTGTTGCCGGCCGCATGAACGAGCAGGCCAGCCTTGGGCTCTCGGCGACGATGGATCGCGCGGGCTTCAAGCTCGGCCGTCTGAAGACCGGCACGCCGCCACGGCTCGACGGCCGGACCATCGACTGGGCGTCGCTGGAAAGCCAAGCGGCGGATGAGAATCCTGTGCCGTTCTCGCTGATGACGGACCGAGTCACCACGCCGCAGATCGAGTGCGGCATCACCCGCACGACGACGGCCACGCATGAGCTGATCCGCGCCAATCTTGACCGGTCGGCCATGTATTCCGGCTCGATCGAGGGCGTTGGGCCGCGCTACTGCCCGTCGATCGAGGACAAGATCGTCAAGTTCGGCGACAGGGACGGGCACCAGATCTTTCTGGAGCCGGAAGGGCTGGACGATGATACCGTTTATCCCAATGGTATTTCGACCTCGCTGCCCGAAGACGTACAGCTCGATATATTGAAAACCATTCCGGGGCTGGAGCGCGCAACCATGCTGCAGCCCGGCTATGCCATCGAGTATGATCACGTCGATCCGCGCGAACTGCATCAGACGCTGGAGACGAAGCGCATCAGTGGTCTTTTCCTCGCCGGGCAGATCAACGGCACGACCGGCTATGAGGAAGCAGCCGGGCAAGGCTTGCTCGCAGGCCTCAATGCGGCGCGGCGGGCGGCGGGGAGCGAGCAGATCGTGCTCAGCCGCACCGAAGCCTATATTGGGGTGATGGTCGACGACCTGACCAGCCGCGGCATCAGCGAACCCTACCGGATGTTCACCTCTCGGGCCGAATTCCGGCTGTCGCTGCGTGCCGACAATGCGGATGAACGACTGACGCCTCTGGCTGCGAAGCTGGGCATCGCTTCGGCACAGCGCATGCAACGCTACGGGCAGGTCATGCAAAGCCTGGATGAGGCGCGGGACTTGGCGAAGTCGCTCGCCCTGACGCCGAACGAGGCGGCGCGACACGGGCTGGACATCAACCGGGATGGCGTGCGCCGGTCCGGCTATGAATTGCTGTCCTATCCTGACGTCGATGTCGCTTGGCTGGCCGGCGTCGATCCGCGCTTTGCGGCGATCGACGGCAAGACGGCGGAGCGCCTCGAGACGGAAGCGAAGTATTCTGTCTATCTCGACCGCCAGAAGACTGACGTGGCGCAAATCCGGCATGAGGAGAGCCGGCTTATCCCCGAGACGGTCGATTTCGCCGGAGTGCCGGGTCTGTCGAACGAGCTGAAGCAGAAGATGCAGGCGCGGCGGCCGCGCTCCATCGCCGATGCCCAGCGCATGGAAGGCATGACGCCGGCGGCGCTGGCGATTATTGTCGCGCATGTCCGTCACGCGGAGAGCGCCCAGCGCCCACAAAAGGATGTTGCGTGAGTTCTTTTTCCCTGGAGAGCCTGCAGGATGCGGCAGGCCCGGTTTCACGTGAAACATTCGATCGGCTGGTGGCGTTCGAGCAGATGTTCCAGAAATGGAATCGCAGCATCAATCTCGTGGCGCAATCCACGTCGGGCGATGTCTGGCAGCGCCATATCCTGGACAGCGCGCAGTTGGCGCGAATCGAGCCTCGGGCGACGCGCTGGGTCGATCTCGGTTCGGGCGGCGGATTTCCGGGCCTTGTCATGGCTTTTCTGCTTGTAGAGCGTGACGGCGCCAGCATCGATTTGGTTGAAAGCAATCGCAAAAAAGCATCCTTCCTGCAGGCTGTCGTCGGGCAGTTCAGGCTGCCGGCGCGGGTGGTGGCGCACCGCATCGATGACAGCCATGCGCTTGTTTCGACACCGCAAATCGTCACGGCGCGGGCGCTGGCCTCGCTTTCGATGCTGCTGGACCTGTCGGCGCCATGGCTGACGTCAGGCGCGCGGGGCCTGTTCCACAAAGGCCGGGATTACCGCACCGAAGTACAAGAAAGCGTTCACCGATGGTCCTTCGATCTGGTAGAACATCCAAGTGTGACCGACCCGCATGGGGTCATCCTTGAACTGTCCAACCTGCGATCTGTCTGATCCGCGACGTGTCAGACGCTTTGGCGACCCAAAATGAACTTCTGGCATAGACCCATGATGAAGAATGGCCCCCGAATCATCACCGTAGCCAACCAGAAGGGCGGTGTCGGCAAGACCACCACCGCCATCAATCTGGCCACCGCGCTGGCCGCGATCGGCGAAAAGGTGCTGATCGTCGATCTCGATCCGCAGGGAAATGCCAGCACCGGCCTCGGCATCGATCGCAAGGACCGGACTGTGTCCTCCTATGACGTGTTGACCGGCGAACTGGAGCTGGAAGCCGCGGCCATCCCGACGGCGGTGCCCGGCCTGTCGATCGTGCCGTCGACGCTCGATCTGCTCGGCATCGAAATGGAGATCGCCTCCGCGCCCGACCGGGTGCTCAAGCTGCGCAATGCGTTGCGCGCCGCGACCGAGCGCGGCGCGCCGTTCGGCTATGTGCTGATCGACTGCCCGCCATCGCTCAACCTTTTGACTCTGAATTCAATGGCTGCGGCCGATTCTGTTCTTGTACCGCTGCAATGCGAGTTTTTCGCGCTCGAAGGTCTCAGCCAGTTGCTGGAGACGGTCGAACAGGTGCGCCGCTCGATCAACCCGGATCTCACCATCCAGGGCATCGTGCTGACCATGTATGACGGCCGCAACAATCTCGCCAACCAGGTGGTGCAGGATGTGCGGGCGCATATGGGCGACAAGGTCTACGAGACCGTCATTCCGCGCAATGTGCGGGTGTCTGAGGCGCCGTCCTACGGCAAGCCGGCGATCCTCTATGATTTGAAGTGCTCCGGCAGCCAGGCCTATCTGCAACTGGCGTCGGAAGTGATCCGCCGCGAGCGCAAGTTACGCGCCGCTTGATTAGGCCGGATGCATAGCTAAAAGCCGATTCGATACCGAAACGATTTGGAATAGCCAACTGGAATAAAGATGAGCGAAGACCTTTCAAGAAAGAGACTGGGGCGTGGACTGGCTGCGCTGATCGGCGAGATCGATCGCCCCGCAGCGCCTGAGAAGCCCGGCATGAGCGCCGACGGCAAGGTGCCGATCGAGTTCCTGACCCCCAATCCGAAAAATCCGCGCCGGCATTTCGGCGACGCCGAGCTGACCGATCTTGCCCAGTCGATCCGCGAACACGGCGTCGTCCAGCCGGTGGTGGCGCGGCCTTCGCCGACACAAGCCGGCCGCTACGAGATCATCGCCGGCGAGCGGCGCTGGCGCGCGGCGCAGCGCGCCGGGCTGTCCGAGATTCCGGTCATCATCCGCGAGGTCAACGACCGCACCGCGCTCGAACTGGCGATCATCGAGAACGTCCAGCGCACCGACCTCAATGCGGTCGAGGAAGCGCTTGGCTATCAACAGCTGATCGATGAGCACGGCTACACCCAGGCCGATCTCGGCCAGGTGATCGGCAAGAGCCGCAGCCATGTCGCCAACACGCTCAGGCTCTTGAAGCTGCCGGACGTGATCCGCGACATGCTGGTCGACGGCGCCCTGTCGGCGGGTCATGCCCGCACGCTGGTGACGGCGGAAGATCCGGCCGGCCTTGCCAAGCGCATCGTCGAAGAGGGCCTTTCGGTGCGCCAGGCCGAAGCGCTGGCGCAGATGCCGGCCGGCACCAGCAGCGCTAGGGAAGCCAAGCCGGCGCCAAGTCCTGACGAAAAGGACGCCGACACGCTGGCGCTGGAGAAGCTGTTGACCGACACGATCGGCATGATTGTGTCGGTGGATCACAAGGGCAAGGGCGGCGTGCTGCGGGTTTCGTACCGGTCGCTGGAACAGCTTGATGAGCTGTGCCGCAGGCTGAAGCAAGATCGGTAATTAGCCGGCGAATTAACTCCTGGCTTAAGGTCCAGCTGAGCTGGTTGGCACGGGCTTAAGAGGCATAAAGGGCTGGCGGTTGCCGGCCCTTCTCTTTGCGGCGCCTATGTTTGGCGAACGCGGCGAAGCTCCCAATCTCCCCCCCCTCGTGGGCAGGGCTATCGCATATGGATTCTTGCGAAGAAGAACCCCCACCCTAACCCTCCCCACAAGGGGGAGGGAACGCTGCCGCGTGCCTTTAATTCTTCTTGG
>NZ_JAMYLI010000044.1:0-44919 GCF_040317955.1 Mesorhizobium sp. M1342
CGGTCCAGGCCCGGCGAGTGGGCTTTGAGCAGCACGTGTCCGAGGCGCTCCGGCCGCTGTTCGATGGTCGAGCTGACGAGCCGCCTACCGGTCCAGAGGAGCTTCTGCGACTGGAAAAGGGGTTTCGCGAGGTGCTTCAGCGAGGGCAGGATCATCAAGCCGCCTCGTCTTTTTTCAGCGATCCAAGAATGCCCGCTGGACGGGATGACCCCAAGGGAAGCGTGTCGGACGCTTTCGCAGCAGCCGGCTCTAGGCACGCCGTAGTTGAGGCCGCCGCCCCGCCAGTGTTAGCTGCCAGCCAACAGCAGATCCGGCCCTCGCCAGTTGCGTTTGACCGGCCGGTATCATCCTCGGCTGCTGCAGGCGTGCGCTTGTATGCCCCTTCGATGATCTCTCGGAAGACCAGTTCCGAAAACTGCGATCAGTTGCCCGCCTTGTGCTGCCGCCTCGCCGTCGAGGTCGAAACGCCCGCGAATCAATGGAAGGTCAGCGGGCCATGGGGGCAGAGTGCAACGGTGTCTACACCGCCTGTTTGAGGGGAGAGGTACACTTGGCTTTCCTGTTCCAGCAGCATCCGGCCGCACACCGACGCGATGGGGAGCTAGAATTCAACTCGGACCTTCGCAAGGCACGCACCGCGGCTCAAACGCCGTTCGTTTGGGAAAAATGGCTCAGTACCGACAAAGCTTCTGTAATGGCCCTAGTGGCCTCGGTTGCGCTCTTGGTCGCGATACAGTGGCAAGACCCCCAGATCAACGAGGCGGTCCTAAGCGAACTGCGGACGATTCAGATCAACTACGCATTGCTCCAGCGAGACGTCGCCCGCGCCGACATGGTATTGGACTTCCGTTCCGTTGCTTCTACCGGGCAAGCATTAAAAAGGAACCTTCAAAACTACCAACGCCTTGTTGAGATTTCGCCCAATGAGAGCTCCGGGGTGCACTCCAGGTTGGTTGCACAGCTCAAAAAGTCCCTCGAAAACACAGAAGCTGCCATCTCGAACTCGGCCGCGCAAAATGAGCTTCTGCAAAGCTCTCTCGTACGCTTTGCTCGCTCGGCTAATCGCCTTTGGGGGGGAGTGTCGAACAGGCCTGAATTTTCCAATCTGATCCTTCAATTTTCGGCCAGACCGGGATTCAGCCTCGCATTACAAATCGATCAGTCTCTCCGCCGACTTCCTCCTAGCCAGGACCAAGTCACGGAGGATGTTGCCCGCGAGGGCCGCGCTATCCTGTCCTCAATGTTGAGGTTGGACCGCGCTGTCAATCGGATCCCATCCTTCGACACGTTCGCCAAGGCTGCCGAATTGGAGCGAGAACATCTGAAAGCCTACAGCTTCGCCAGCGCGCAAGCGCAGCGTACACGGCTTTTCTTTGGCTTGGTGTCCATATGCCTCTGCTTGTTTGCGACCATTCGAGCCTCCACGCTGCATGTGCGGACGAACCGGTTGGAAAGGCGGTTAGAGCTTGAAGCGGCGATGAGTGAGATCGAAGCTTGTTTCATCGACAGTCAAGCAACGAAGGCTTCGCGGCGCTTCTCCACCGAAGCGGCGCTTAGACTCATTCAATGCGTTTTCGATGCGGATCAATGCGCGCTTGCTCTGGTGGATCCGAGTATCAGCAGGAATACCGAGTACTTTGTCGCGAACAAGCGCATGCGCGTCTGGAACGCCACGCTAATCCATGAAGTCGTCTCACTTGTACACCCGGAACAGCCAGTGTTTCGCGTCGTTCCGGCGTCGGAAGTGGTTCGGACTGCCGTAGGCACTACCGGTGTTTGTCAAATTGTTGGTTGCCGGGCCTCCGATCAGCAGGCTGCGGTTTGTATCCTTGTTTTTGAAGGAGATCGCTCACCACCCTCCACAGACGACCTCCTGGTTCTGGCGAGCGCTACTGTGCGTTTAGGCAACCATCTTGAAATGCAACGTGTACACACGGAACGTAACCTTTTTGAGAGTCGATGGGAGCATGCGGAAAGGCTGACGGCTGTCGGCACAATCGCAAGCGGCGTTACACATGAATTCAATAATGTTCTAGGAGCAATAGTCGGCTACGCAGAGATGGCTAAAGGTCTTGTGCGTCGCCCCTCGAGAATTCGGGGCCACATCGGCCAAATTATCTTGGCCAGCAACCGAGCCAAACTGATTATTGATCAAATTTTGTCACTAAGCCGAAATCGGAAGCGCGTGACGATGCCTTTCGACGTCTCGGAGAGTGTAATGGATCTCGCGCCATTGCTGCGGGTTACACTTCGTGCGGATGTTCAGTTGAACTTCAAGATCAACGAGTGGCAAACGGTGATCGAGGGCAGCCCGACCGAGATACAGCAGATCCTTATGAATCTATGCAAGAACGCGTCGGAGGCTCTCTTGAATGAGGGCCGTGTCGAGATTAGCGTTTCTCGCGCTCACGTCTGTCAAACGAAGCCCGTGGCTAAGGGCACCTTGAAACCGGGAGATTACGTTCTCCTCTCCATCAGCGACGATGGCCAAGGAATCGCAAGTTCGGTGCTTCCGCATATCTTTGAGCCCTTTTTTACCACGCGCTCTCGCGTCGGCGGGACCGGACTGGGTCTTGCTGCAGTGGACCGCCATGTGAGCGCGCTCGCAGGATGCCTTGACGTCACCTCGGCTGTTGGCCGAGGTACACGCTTCGATCTCTACTTACCGGCCTGCGCTGAGGAGCAGGTCAGAGCTGATAGCGCTTTCGGCCCATGCGATGGATCACTTGGCAACGGAGAAATCATTGCAGTCGTTGACCCCGATCCAGCAGCGTTGGAGATCTACAAGGATAAGATCGCCGCGCTGGGTTATAAGCCGGTCGGCTTCGCGACCTTCGAGAGTCTTTGCGACTGGATCGAGAGCGGGAAGGCAGCCGACCTCCTAATTTTCGATAAAGCGACTTTCCTCGGGCCAGGACAGCCCGAAGCTCTACGTACCACCCTGATGACGGTGCCCATCATCGTCGTTGGTGGAAGCGACCCCATGCCGATCACATCTGGTAATCAGACCTTCGTCCTTTGGCTAGCCAAACCGGTCTCGTCCAGGACGATGGAGCATGCAATTCGTAGGATGATAATGGCATGATGCCGCCGACGCGCTCAGGATACCGAGCTACCGAGGCAGTCGGAGGCGGAGCCGGCTGGGATCCAGCAAATACAAGAGCGTCGGACGATCTCTGCGCACCCGGCTCATGGCGAGTTCCCCTCGAACACCGTCGTCGGCTCCGCCCAAGGAAGGGCTCCCCGACCACGGCAAACCTGCCGCCGTGCTCGTGACCGTCAAGGACAAGTCGCCGCGCGATGGGGTCTGCGGGCCTCCATCCTTGACAAGTCACTGCGCGCTGGCGGCGACAGGCAACGGGTAATATAAGGTCGGGACGAGGAGATGGTCGCCAATCGGTCACGCAAGATGGTTGACGAAATGACTCGAGAGCAAAGCTTGACAATCATCGCCCCATTCACGCCAGACTTCTCCTGTGCGTTCATCATCGGCTACGGCTCCTCGCTGCCCCGACAAGGCTATCGCCGCCCGGCCGGGCAAGCGATATCCCAGGTTCCGACGTGTTCCTTTCATGCTAGATTGACCTAGGCCCCGGCAGGGCGGGAGCATGAGGCTGGGTTCTCGGTCGCGGATCTGTGAGGCAAGCACGGGGTAAGCGACGGCTCGACCCACCATTGGGAAGGCCGGCTTCGGCACGGAGGTGCGGCCTCGGCGTTGAGAGGCATCGGATCGGGTGTAGCAGGACTTTCGAACTACTGCCGACAACACACTGGATAGGCTGTTCTCGTCGTTCGGTCCAGTTCACCAACGCCTATGTCGACATTTTACGGCGCTTCACTACTAACCGGGCACCGCACGATGGCAGCTCGTTCTCTCCGGCAAAAGATACCCCCTGTGTTAGCTTCCGTGTGTCTGCTTGCCCTCACCTGCGGGATACGTAACGCCATCCCTAAAAGCATCGAATGCGGCAGCGACAGCGCGAATCCCAAAGCGATGCTCCCGCCGTACGCGGACAAAACCGTTTTCGAAGTCCACTATTCCGTCCTTGGCCAGCATCGCCAAACGCTCATCTGAACCGCGAAGACGGATCGGATCAGATCCGTGGGCGACACAGATTGCCGGCACGTCAGCCTCGAAATCGCACATTAATCGCTCGATAATTGCGGCTCGCACGCGGTCGTCGTCTGTGAGGCGATGGCCCTTCGATGTAGCCAGTCGGCCAGCTGCGATGTGCTGGATGTAGGAATCCCGTGTAACTTCGTTTTGAACGTATCCCTGGCCGGTGCGGCCGATAGCCGACGCGCCGAAACCGATCAGGGTTCTGCAGGTGTCAGCCGAGTAGCCCAACGAGTTACGTCGCAGGCGACCTGTTTCCTGTGCCAGCGCGAGCTCGTCGTCCGGAAAGGCGAAATGGTCGAGCCCGATCTGTCGGTAGCCGGCGGCAATCAGCCTCACGGCGACAGCCGCATACTGTTCAGCGCGGGCAGCGCTGTCGGGAAGAAATTCCGCCTCGATGGGAGGCGCTGGTTCTTTATTTGGGATGGGATATGCGAGTAGCCGAACAAGGCAAGCCGGTCGGGGCGCATGGCGACCGCTGCCCTCGCCGTCTCGACCCACGACACCACCGTTTGACGCGGCAGGCGTCCCATGGTGATAACAAACCACCTTGCCGCTGAGCTCGCCTGTGTCTTTGCGTTATGCCAGTCCGTTCCGCTTAGATGTCTTGGCTGTTCCCGCCGAGACCTCACGCGCACCGTTTTATTCCCACCATCCCTCCCCGTCAGCTCCGCCTGGGAAATTCTGCCAGCTTGCCGGATCCGACGAGATAATGCAGCGCTGGGACGGACTTTGCTCGCCAGCTAGCGACCGTGGTGATCTCTGCCAAAAGGACGAGGCCATGAACGCGATCGGCGCTAACGGTGGCGGTTTGTATAAGCCTTGGGGTGGGAACTGGGCCTTCTATGCTGGCGCCACATACAAGCTCAACGAGACAACTTCGTTCTACCTTCGGCTCTCCCGGTGACCAGCTCTCAGTAGCGTCGCGGCAAACGTTGCCTATGGGCTTCTTTTCGATTTCACAGCTACGGCGACTCCAAACTCAGCAGTCGGCAAGATGGAAGCTTCCAACGGGAACTGCCCAATGCGAACAAGAAGAGCAGTGTCGGCAGTAATCCTGCGCCTCGAACGCTCATCCTAACGCCGTGAAGCGTAGAGCTCCGAGGTTGAGCAGACCAAGCCCGCAACACGCTCTAAAAAAACGGCGCATACAAGCCATCCGAGATTGCAGCCTAGCCTCGGGGCCGGACGTTGTTTCATATCAGACCGGTGGGGATGAAGCCTGCCATCCAGCACCCGGTCAGTTTCAGGTCAAACTTGAACTCCCAGTCGGGTCAGAACGCGATCAACTGGCAGTCCGACGCACTTAAAAATGACAAATGGATCGCCTGCTTTTGGGCCATCCATGGGGAATTCGGGCGCGAGAGAACAAGCTCACACAGCATAAGCGAAGCTCCAGGCGAATCTTGCGCTGGCCGAGGCAGAACCATGTTTAAAGCTGCCTGTTTTCCACCTCGAACCTGTCTGAGTCCGGCCGATCGTCATAGATCGGCCAAAGCATCGGCCAGATGGCTCCCCCAATTACGGTTTGTGCGTAGTTGTCAGTACGATAGGCCTGCCGAACATCGGCCATGATCATCATCGGCAGCATCGATTTGTGTCCAAGCCTGGCGACGTCGGCTGTTTTGGGCAAAAGCCTGCACTCGCGTACCGCAGCCAACCTCGCCCCATCTCGTGCGCATCATGAACACCTACTACAGCAACCTGATCGAAGGCCACGATACGCGCCCGCGCGACATCGAACGGGCGCTGGTCGGAATTTCGATCGAGACGAGAACCGCCGCAATCTGCAGCTCGAGGCGGCCGCGCACGTTCGCGTGCAAGCCGAGATCGACCGCCTGGCTGCCGATGGGCAGTTGCCGGAACCGGCATCGGTAGGTTTTCTTCGATGGCTGCATGCGGAATTCTACCGCGATGCGGAATCGCCCATGCTGACCATCAAGGGTTCCGGCCGTGAGTTCGTCATGGCGCCAGGTGAGTGGCGATCGAAGCCAGAGCATGACGTCGCCATCGGCCGGCATGAACCGCCTTCGAGCGATCGCGTCAACGATTTCATGCAATACTTTGCCATGCGTTATCGCTTCGATAAGCTGGGCAAGGCCGGACGCATCCTGACCATTCCTGCCGCGCATCACCGCTTCAACTACATTCACCCGTTTCCGGACGGCAACGGACGCGTCAGCCGATTGATGAGCCACGCCATGGCCCTCGGCCGGGGTCGCCGCGCACGGGCTGTGGTCGATCTCACGAGGCTTGGCACGTGGCGTGAAAAGCCGAACGGATTACAAGAGCATGATGGATCATGCCGATATGCCCCGCCAGGGTGATCTCGACGGACGTGGCAACCTCTCCGAACGCGCACTCGGCGATTTTACCTTATGGTTCCTGCAGGCGTGTATCGATCAGGTGAGCTTCATGACCGGACTGTTCGATCTCGACACGTTGGCCAAGCGGCTGTATCGGCATGTGGAGCGCAGTGGTCTGAAGCCCGAAGCCGGCCGCCTCGTGGAGGAAGCGCTCACGCGCGGTGAGTTTGACCGCGGCGAGGCATCCCGTATTAGCGGACTACCCGAACGTACGGCGCGTCGAGTGTTCAATGACGTAATCGCGCTCGGACTATTGGCGTCGGAAACGCCAAAGGGCCCAGTGTCCCTACGCTTTCCGGCGGACGCTCTGGACGCGCTGTTTCCGAAGCTTTTTCCGGAAACGTAAGAGCATAGGGCGCTCACGATCTTAGGTCACTTCTCCTCGGAACCGGAAAGATTTTCACCGGATCACCCGCGGGTTCGTCATTCCGCGTTCTGAGACGCGGGAAAAGCCGGCGCACTAGAGCCGAGGCCGCCGATGCAGACATATTTGGTGTCGAGGTAATCCTCGATGCCCTGATGTCCGCCTTCCTTGCCGAGGCCGGATTCCTTGACGCCGCCGAAGGGTGCCTCCGGCGTGGTGATGAGGCCTTCATTGACGCCGACCATGCCGTATTTCAGCCCTTCCATGACGCGGAAGGCGCGGCCGAGATCGCCGGTGTAGAAATAGCAGGCGAGGCCGAATTCGGTGTCGTTGGCGAGCGCTATCGCTTCCTCTTCGGTCTCGAACTTGAACACCGGGGCGACCGGCCCAAAGATCTCTTCCTTCATGAAGCGCATATTGGGTGTCGCGTTGGCGATGACGGTCGGCTGGAAGAACGAGCCGCCGAGCGCATGGCGCTTGCCGCCGGCAACGATCTTGCCGCCCTTGGATGTGGCGTCGGCGATCAGTTCTTCGACCTTCTCGACCGCCTTCTCGTCGATCAGCGGCCCCTGCTGCACGCCGTCCTCGAGGCCGGAGCCGACCTTCAGCCCGTTGCTGGCGGCAGCGAGCTTCTCGACGAACTTGTCATAGACACCAGCCTGGACAAGGAAGCGGTTGGTGCAGACGCAGGTCTGGCCGGAATTGCGATACTTGGCGGTGATCGCACCGGCGACCGCACGCTCGAGGTCGGTGTCATCGAAGACAATGAACGGCGCGTTGCCACCGAGTTCCATCGACACTTTCTTGACGGTGACCGACGACTTCTGGATGAGAAGCTTGCCGACTTCCGTCGATCCGGTGAAGGTGATCTTCGACACCAGCGGATTGGCGCAGATCTCGTCGCCGATCTCGCTTGCCGAACCGGTCAGGATGTTGACGACGCCCTTGGGGAAGCCGACCTCCTCTGCGAGCGCACCCCAGGCGAGGCCCGAATATGGCGTCTGCGAGGCCGGCTTGACCACTGCGGTGCAGCCGGCGGCGAGCGCCGGGCCGAGCTTGCGGGCCAGCATCGAGGACGGGAAATTCCACGGCGTGATGGCGGCGATGACGCCGACCGGTTCCTTGGTCACCAGGATACGGCGATCCGCCCACGGCGACGGCACCACGTCGCCATAGGTGCGGCGGCCTTCCTCGGCGAACCACAATATGTAGGCCGCGGCAGAGCCAATCTCGCCCTTCGATTCGAACAGCGACTTGCCCTGTTCGATGGTCAGCAGTTCGGCCAGCACGTCCTGATTGTCCATCATCGCGTCGTGCAGCTTGCGCAGCAGCTTCGAGCGCTCAAGCGCGGTCGTCTTGCGCCAGGTCTTGAAAGCTTCCGCGGCGGCTTCGATGGCGCGACGGGTCTCGGCTTGGCCCGACTTCGGCACGGTGCCGATCTTGAGGCCGGTGGCCGGGTTGTTGACGTCGACCGTCTGGCCGCTGTCGGCCTGCACCCATTCGCCATTGATGAGATTGGCCTGGCGCATGAAATGGCTGGTTTTCTGAAGCATGGTCTGGCCTCCGTTCGGATAAGACAATCAGGATCCTGTATGCTGGCTGCGGCTCGCGCTTGCCCAAGCGCCTTTCGCGCGGCCGGCCCCTCCAGCGACGTCTCGCCGCACGCCGGGCGGGTTCATGCCGACTGGTCAGTCCGCGCATGGGCCGCCGCGGTCTCATCAAGAGCCGCGCGAATGCCATCAACCATGTAATCGATCTCTTTAGGGGCGATGACGTAGGGCGGGCAGATTGCCAGCACGTCGCCCATGTTGCGGATCATGACTCCGTGCTCGCGGCACCGCCGCTCGACATCGGTGCCAATTCGCAGCTCCGGCGCAAAGGCGCGACGGGTGGCGCGATCCTCGACGATCTGGATCCCCGCTATAAAACCGCGGCCGCGGACCTCGCCGACCAGTGTATGGTCGTTGAGCGCGTCCGCGAGCGCTGCATGCAGATAATCGCCGAGACGGCGCGCCTGGCTCACGAGATCGATCTCGCGGTAGATCCTGATCGCCTCGGCGGCGACGGCGGCTGTCACCGGATGGCCGGAATAGGTGAAACCGTGGCCGAACACGCCGACCTTGTGGGCCTCGTCGGCGACGCACTGGTAGACCTTGTCGGAGATAATGACGCCGCCAATGGGCAGATGACCGGATGAAAGCCCCTTGGCGACCGACAGCATGTCCGGTTCCATGCCAAAAGTCTGGCTGCCGAACCAATTTCCGGTGCGTCCGAAACCGCAGACCACCTCGTCGGCCAGCATCAGAATGTCGTATTTGCGCAGCACCGCCTGAACCTTTGGAAAATAATTCTCCGGCGGTACCAGCACGCCGCCGGCGCCCATGACTGGCTCTGCGATCATCGCGGCAATCGTCTCTGGCCCCTCCGCCAGGATCAGGGCCTCGAGTTCCTGGGCCAGGCGCGTGGCGTAGTCATGCTCCGCCTCGCCCGGCAGACCGTCGAGATAGTGGAACGGCCGCGCGGCGAATATGACGGGAAGCGGCGGCAGGTTGAAGGACTTGTGCATGTGCGGCAGCCCACTCAGCGCCGCGCCCATGATCGTACTGCCGTGGAAGGCGCCAAACCTGCTGATGATCTTGCGTTTCTCCGGACGTCCCCGCGCGGCCTGGTAATACCAGGCGAGCTTGACCATCGTGTCATTGGCTTCCGAACCGGAGCCGACCAGAAAGACGCGCGCGTGGTCGAACGGCGCCAACGCGGTAAGCTGTTCAACGAGTTCGACGGTGGGCTCATTCGAGCGGTGATTGAAGGTGTGATAGACGGCGAGCTTGCGCATCTGGCGGTCAGCAGCGGCGGCCAGCCGGCTGTCGCTGAAGCCGAGCGAGGCACACCAGAGTCCGCCCATGCCCTCGATATAGCGGTTGCCCGCGTCATCCGTGACGGTCGCGCCTTCGCCGGCCACGATCGTCAACGGACCATGATCCTCATGCAGGCGTGGATCCGTTTGGGAATGAAAGTGCCTGGCCATGTCCAGCACGCGCGATTCGTTGTTCATCAAAATTCTCCTTGCGACCAGATAGGCGGTTGCTTCGGCGAGGAATATCTTATAACTTATAAGTTGTCGAGAAAAAATGATCCTGAGAGTGACGTCCAATGGCCAACGCACCCACTCCTTCAAACAACACCCTGCCACCCGACGCGGAGCGGATCGCCCTGTTGCGCGACAGGGCAGAGTTCGTCCGGCTCGAGACGCTGCGCCTCATCCAGATCGCCAAGGTGGGCCACTATTCGTCGGTGTTCTCCTGCGCGGAAATATTCGCCACGCTCTACTACGATGCGATGCGGCTGAGGCGCGGCGAGCCGCAATGGCCGGATCGCGACCGCTTCCTGATGGGCAAGGGACATGCCGCGGTCGGCCTTTACCCGCTGCTGGTCGACTGGGGCTTCTTCTCCAAGGACGTCCTCGATGGCTACACCCGGCTCGGCAATCCGCTTGGCGATCATCCCGACATGCGCAAGGTGCCCGGCGTCGATTTCAGCTCCGGCTCGATCGGCCATGCCCTGTCCGGCGGCCTCGGCATGGTGCTTGGCGGCCGTGCGGCCAACCGGCGCTTCGATGTCTATGTCCTGCTCGGTGACGGCGAGATGCAGGAGGGCCAGGTCTGGGAAGCGGCGCTCTCCGCCGCCCACCATAAGGCCGGCAATCTGATCGCCATCGTCGACCGCAACGGATACCAGCTCGACGGGCAGGTCGACGACATCATCGGCATCGAACCGTTGGCCGACAAATGGGCGGCGTTCGGCTGGCAGGTGCACGAGGTCGATGGGCACGACGTCGTCGCTCTCGCGACGCTGCTGCGACAGTTGAAGGCCGAGGCAGACCGCACCCGGCCCGTCTGCATCATTGCCAAGACCTCCAAAGGCAAGGGCGTTGGTTACATGGAAACCGAACCCGGCTGGCATCTGGGCTATCTCGCGCCATCGGACGAGGCCTTGGCCGCCGAAGAGATCAAGCGTGGAGGCAAAACACAATGAACGGCCCGATCGATACCAACTCCTGGCAGTACCGCCAGATCAACGCGCGTGCGCCTGGCCTGAGTTATCTGGCCAACGCGCTCATTGATCTGGTCGAAGACGGTTATCCGGTCGTGGCCGGTACGGCCGACCTTCAATATTCCAACGGGCTGGTGCGGTTCGCGCAACGCTTTCCCGAACGCTTCACGCAATTTGGCATTTCCGAGCAGAACATGGTTTCGGCTGCTGCCGGCATGGCCAGCACAGGCGCCATGCCGTTCGTCGCTACATTCGCTTCTTTCCTGGCGCTGCTGTGCTGCGAACAGATCAGAACCGACGTCGCCTATTCGGCTCTGCCGGTGCGGCTGATCGGTCATCATGCCGGTATTTCACTCGGCTTCTACGGCACCTCCCACCATGCGACGGAAGATCTTGCCATCATGCGAAGCATCGCCGACCTCACGGTCGTCGCGCCGGCTGACGGCCCGCAACTGGCGGCCGCCGTCAAGGCGTCTGTCAATCATGCCCAGCCAATCTACTTCCGCATTGGCCGCGGCCAGGAACCGCTGGTCTATGAAGACGACGGCGTCGACTTCCAGTTCGGCAAGGCGATCGTTCACGGCGAAGGATCGGACCTGACCATCATCGCCTGTGGCTCGATGGTCCATCCCTCAAGGGAGGCTTACCGCGCGCTGCGCGCGGCGGGCAAATCCGTCGGACTGATCGACATGCATACGGTGAAGCCAATGGATACGAAGGCAGTGCTCTCGGCCGCGGCTCACTCCCGCTTCATTCTAACCATCGAGGAACACAATATCCTGGGCGGTCTGGGCGGCGCCGTGGCGGAAATCCTGGCGGAGGCGGGCAGCCCGGCACGGTTGATACGCCATGGCATCCGCGACGAATACAGCCTGATTGCGCCGCCAACGCATCTCTACAAGCACTACCGGCTGGACGCGGCGGGAATCGAGGCCACCGTTCTTGAAGCCCTCGGCTGAGCCGGCGGACCATAGCCATGCACGGACATTCCGATGACCGATCAGAATAACACCGCCCGACTCATTGAGCGCGCCGGTGCGGTGATGCCGGGCGGATTGCTCAGCCCGAGCCGCAGGCTCGGCGCGCCGCATGTATTTGCCCGGGCGCAGGGTGCGTTTCTCTACGACGTCGACGGACACCAGTACACCGACTTCCATTGCGGCTTCGGCGCCAACGTGCTTGGCCACTGTCATCCGGCGGTGCGCGAACGCATCGCTGCGGTCACGCAGGATATCGATCTTGTCGGTGCGGGAACGATGCGGCTGGAGATCGAGGTGGCGGAGGCGCTGGTCGACTGCATCCCTTGCGCGGATCTCGTCGCCTTCTGCAATTCCGGATCGGAGGCGACCTATCACGCCCTGCGCCTTGCCCGCGCCGCCACCGGTCGCAAGCGCATCATCAAGTTCCAAGGCGGCTATCATGGCTGGCACGACTATGTCGCCATGAACGTACAGTCGCACGCGCAGGCGATCGGCAAGTACGATCCCATCAGTGCTGGCATCCTCGAGGATGCCGCCCGTCACACCATCGTGCTGCCTTACAACGATGCCGGCGCCGTCGAGGATTATCTCAAGGCCAATCCAGGCGATGTCGCGGCGATCATCATCGAGCCAATCGCTCACAATATGGGGTCGGTGATCGCGACGGATGTTTTCCTGCGCGAGCTGCGTCGCCTGACCAGCGATCATGGTGTCGTGCTGATCTTCGACGAGGTCATCACCGGCTTTCGCCACGCGCTCGGCGGCTATCAGTCGATCGCCGACGTCACGCCTGATCTCGCGACCTTCGGCAAGGCGGCCTCGTCAGGCTATCCCGTTGGCGTGGTGGCCGGTCGTCGCGATCTCATGGCGCTCGTCGGCCGGACCGGGGAAGGATCCGTGTTCATGGGCGGTACTTTCAACGGCACGCCGTCGACGCTCGCCGCCATGCAGGCGACGATTGAGGAGCTGTCGAAACCAGGCTTCTACGACCGCCTGTTTGCCCTCGGCGCTTTCATGCGCACGCAGCTGGATGGCATTATCGATCGCCTCGGCCTGCCCGCGCAGAGCGCCGGGTTTGGCTCGGTCTGGCTGATCTATTTCCTCAGCGGTCCTTACCGCGACTACCAGGACTTGCTGGGCAACGACGATGTTTTCGATCTTGCATTCCGCAGAGAGATGGTGGCGAACCGGCTGATCGGCCAGCCGCTTCCGCTCAAGCGTCTCTACCTGTCAGGGAGCCATGACCGGGCGACAGTCGAGAAATCGCTGGATATCATCGAGACAATCCTGCGCAAGCTCTCCGCTGGGAAACCCGCCAGCTCCTAGCCATGTTTCGCAACGGACTTATAGGATATAAGAGCGTCTCGCACTATCCGTTGTCGATTCGGTGCGGCCAAGATTGCAGCGGTGGACCATGAGCACGATGCAGCCAATCGAGCAAGGCAGTCTGTCGGCGAGAACTTATATCTCGCTGCGCGAAGCCCTGATCGCCGGCAATTTCCGGCCCGGCGAAAGACTGTTGATGCAGGATCTGGCGCAACGGCTGGGCACCAGCGTCACGCCTGTGCGCGAGGCCTGTTTCAGGCTCGTCAGCGAGCAGGCGCTGGAACTGCGGTCAGGGCGGTTCATCACCGTTCCAGAGCTGACCCGGTCGCGTTACTGGCAGGTCCGGCTCATTCGCATCGCGCTCGAGGGACTAGCGGCCGAACTCGCCGTTGAGCATGTTTCGGAGAAGGACATTGCAAAACTGGTCGAGATCCATCGCGATTTCGTGGCCGGCGAAACGTCCGGCGATGCTGACCGCGCCCGTCGCGCCAATCGTGAATTCCACTTCGGCGTCTACCGCCTGTCCAAGATGGATATGCTGATCGCGCAGATCGAAAGCCTGTGGGTCTCGATGGGCCCTATCCTTAACGTGTATTATCTGCAGGCCGAGAACGATTACATCGGCGCGGAGGAGCACGAGACGCTGATCGAAGCGTTCCGGACCCGCAACAAGAAGGTGGCGCGTAAGGCGATCGAACGCGACATCGTGCGCGGTGGCATGAACCTGTTGCGGTATTTCGACGAGCAGGACGCGGCCGCCAAGCGGGCGTGATCGAAGCCGCCGGTCATTTGCTGGCGACCTCTCTTCGCGCTGGCTCAGGCCGCCCGAAGGCGCGCGGTGGCATCCTGGTCGACGGCCCAGACGCCCTGCTCGGCGTCCAGCACCAGGGCAACCTTGTAGGACTTGCGAGCCGCTTCGCTTGTTAGCCAGCCGCGGCCAACGCTGGCCGCGACACGGCGGACATCGCGCTTGGTCGGGTCGCCGTAGCCGCCGCCGCCACAGGCAACGAACTCGATGCGCTCGCCGGCGCGGCACGCCTCCTCATGGAAGGCCGGCAATTCCACCAGCTTGCCATCCGTGCCGCGCTTGGCACTGCGACTTGCTTTGGCGTCACCGCCGCCCAGCACGCCACGCGGCGGAAAGGTTGTGCCATCGGCCGAGTAGACCAGTGTCATCTCGTGGTCGACGGGATAGAAGACACCGCCCACCGCGGGAGCGCCCTCGAACTCGCCAATGCCTTGGGTATCCGCCACCACGCCGCGCGATTCAATGATGATGGGATACATGGATTCGTCCACTTCCACGGAATCCAGCGCGATCAGGCCGCCATTCGCCGGCCCGCAATATGTCAACCAGCCGTCATAGCCGTGACGCGCGCCGCCGCCGGCGTAGCCAATGAAGACCTGGTTGACGTAGGGCTGCCCGTCCTTGAACGGATCCTTGCCCGAAATCACCCCGATCCCCGCCGGCAGGTGCGAGCCGCTCTCGGCCTGGCCATAGGGTTCTCCCATCGTCGAGAACACGCAATTGCCGGCGATGATCAACCGGTCGTTGACATTGGTGGTCGCCACCGAGGTGCCTACTGGGTAGCGGGGCTTGCCAACCACGCTTCCCTCCCGCATCAACACCTTGATCCGGCTCTTGGCGCCCTCGTTGTGCGGGATGCCGTCGTCGAGATTGTTGAAGACGCCAATGCGGCACGAGCCCGTGCAGGTGTTTTCCGACAGGTTGAGACCGCCAGGGACGTTATCCATGTTGTCACGCACGTCGACCGTGATCTCGCCGGCTTCAGGGTCGACATCGATGGTGATCCGGACCGGGATGCCCTCCTCCGCCACGCCGGGGACCGGGTCATGGCGGACCTCGTAGGAGAACTTGCCCTTCGGCAATTTGGCGATCTCGGCCATGGCGCGACGCGCACCGTAGTCGAACCAGTCCTCGACGAAATCCAGCAGCGTGTCGCGGCCGTATTTTTCAAGCAGTTCCAAGAGACGGCGTCGACCGGTCCTGCAGGCGCCGATCTGGGCTCGCACGTCGCCCAGCCAGATGTCTGGAACACGGTTGCGCATCATGCCGATGCGCAGGATGTCCTGCTTCTCCCGGTGCTGTTCGACCACACGCACGCAGGGAAAGTGGATCCCTTCCTCATAAACGTTCTTGGCAAATGGCAGATAGGTCGAAGGTGTCGGCGCGCCAGTATCGGCGTGATGGGAAAGCGCCACGGCCCAGAACAGCGGCTTGCCGTCGAAAAAGATCGGCATCGCCATGATCAGGTCGGCATGATGGGTGCCGCCAGTGTATGGGCAGTTGTTGAGGAAGATGTCGCCGTCGGCGATATCGTCGAACAACTCCGTTATCGGACGGGTCGCCAGATCCATCGACATGACGTGGATCGGCAGCGCGTCCTCGGTGGAAACGAGGCGGTGATCATAGGTCAGGATCGCACAGCTCAGGTCGCGGGCGTTCTTGATCACCGCTGAGCGGCTGGCCCGCATCACGACCAGCGTCATTTCCCGCACCACCGCCTCGAACCGGCTTTTGAGAACCGACATCAGGAACGGATCGACGCGGCGCGTTGGCGTCTCCAGGCGAATGACAGGTGAATTCATTTTACGATGCCTTGTTCGGGAAGGTTTGAGTCTCAATCGACTGTCACGACAATGTTGCCTTGCGGGTCCACGCGCCCGCGATGTCCGTCCTTCAGGAAGGCGGTGAACGTCGTCGCCTCAACCAGGCATGGCCCATCAAGCGCCGCCCCCGCGCCCAGCTGGTCCATGTCGTAAACAGGCAGAGAGCTCGTCCCCCGGGTTTCGTGCAAATAAGCTGACCGATGGGTCTTGGCGACCGGCGCCGTCGCCTGGTCGGCCAGCCTGAAATCCTTCCAAGCATCCTGATTGGCCCGCTTGCCCACCGCGCGCAGCTTCCAGTTGGTGAATTCGACAATGTCGCGGTCGGATCTGATCGAATAGATGCGTTCGTGCATCTGATGAAACGCTTCGACGAGACTTGGGAGTTTTTCCGCTTCGAGGCGCGCCTCATTGGCCTCGAAATGGACCTCGATCTCCCAGGACTGGTACTCGTAGCGACCAAGAAAGGAGAACTCGAAACGCCGCAGCTCGGGCTCAACGCCGGCCTGTTCGAGGAATGCTTCGCCCGACACCTTCAACCGCGCCAGGATGTCGGAGACGCCGGCGGCGTCGAAGCGCCGGGTCGAGGTCAGGAAAACCGCGCTTTCCTCGCGCGTGATATCAGAGATCAACCCGCCGAACGCGCTCAGCCCGGCCATGAAGCGCGGGATCATGTAGCGTTTCAAGCCCAATATGTCGGCCATCTCGGCGATGTGGATGGCGGTCGCGCCGCCGCCGCAGACAAAGAAACTGTCGCGTGGGTTTATGCCCTCGCGAATGGTGATTTCCTCGATGGCCCCGACCATGTTGTGGTTGCTGGTGGTCTGGATGGCGTAAGCCGCGTCGAGCAGCGGGATGCCGAGCCGCGTCGCGATGCTCGCGACCGCTTTCTCGGCCAGATCGCGGCTGATCTTGATCCGGCCGCCGAGAAAATAATCCGGGTCAATGATGCCGAGCACGACATTGGCGTCGGTGACCGTCGGCGCGGTGCCGCCCGCTCCGTAGCATGCCGGCCCCGGCCGCGCGCCAGCGCTTTGCGGCCCGACACGAAGCAGGCCGCCATCGTCGACCCAGGCAATCGACCCGCCGCCGGCGCCAACCGATCTCACATCGACTTTCGCGATCCCCAGCGAGTCGTCGTGGATCATGCTGTCCGGGGTGACGATGATCTGGTGGTCACGCAAAGCCGAGACGTCGAAGGTGGTGCCGCCCATGTCACCGACGATGACGTTGGCTTCGTCGCTCAGCGCCAGCGCGGCCATCGGCGCCAGCGTCGGCCCCGACATGACGCTGTAGATTGGCCGCCGCAGCATCTCGGCGGGAGGCATCATTCCACCGACGCAGTTGGCGAGCAGCAGCTCGCCCTGGAAACCCGCCTGCGAAAGTGCTTGCCGCAAGTCCTCGATGTAGGTGCGCACGATCGGATTGATCGACGCGTCGATAGCGGCCGCGATGATGCGCTTGTACTCGCGCGACATCGGATTGACTTCATGGCTAAGCGTGACCGGGATCTCCGGCCATGCCTGCGCGATGATATCGCGCACCGTTGTTTCATGGATGGGATTGACGACCGACCAAAGCAGACCGACCGCTATCGCTTCGACCCCATAGCGCCGGAAGTCGGCTATCGCCGCCTCGACATCGGATCTCGACAGAGGCGTGAGCTCCCGCCCGCGCGCATCGACGCGGCCCCGCGCCGTCTTCGTCAGGTGGCGCGGGACATAGGGCTCGGGATAGTCGAGCCGCCACTGGAAGGCGCCCTTGCGCGGCCCCTCGCGCAGGACGAGGATGTCCTGATGTCCTTCGTTGAGGATCAATCCGACCTTGACGGTCTTGCGCTCGACCAGCGCGTTGGTCGAGACGGTCGAGCCGTGTACGATCAAGTCGATCTTGGTCATGAACGTCGCGGGATCGAGCCCGTATCCGGCCGCCGCCACGTGCAGCACGTTGATGAATCCCTTCTCGAATTCGCCGGGCGTGGTGGGCGATTTGAAGATCGAGATTTTCCCACCGGGCTCGGAAACCAGGCAATCGGTGAAGGTTCCGCCGATATCGATGCAGACTTGATAAGCCATTTAAGGTCCGAAGCTGTTAGCGTTTCTTGTGATCGCGGCCCAGTATCAGGCTGGCCAGAATGATGAGGCCCAAAAGAACCTGCTGCAGATAGCCGTCGACCTGCATGAGATTCATGGCGTTGGAAATGACCGTGATGAACAGGGCACCGAGCAGAGCCGCCGTGACGCCTCCCTCGCCGCCGGTCAGCCGCACGCCACCGACCACCGCCGCCGCTATCGATTCCAGGGTCAGGTTGCCGCCAAGGTTGGGCTCGCCCGACCCGGTGCGCGCGGTGAGCAGCATGGCGCCAATCGCGGCCAGCAGCGAGCAGACCACGTAGTCGATCGCAACGACACGTCCGGTGCGAACGCCCGCCGCCTTCGCCGCGCGCGGGTTGGCACCGATGAGATACAGGCCGCGGCCGAACACGGTGAAGCGCAGGACCAGGAACAGCAGTGCGAAACACAGCGCGGCGAACACGATGGGCACCGGAATGCCGATCACCCGTCCCTCCGCCAAGGCCTCCGTGAAGGCTTCGGGAATGCCCGGCACGGGAAAGCCGCCGCTGACGGTTGCCGCCAGCGCCATGACAATGTTGGCCATGCCGAGCGTCGTCACGAGTGGATTGATGCCGATACCGGCGATGAGGAAGCCGTTCAGCCCGCCGATCAGCAGCCCGACGCCGAGGCCGGCGGCGATTCCCCACAGGATGGGCATATCGCCGGTTCCGGTCATCACCATCGCCGATATGACGCTGACGAGCGAGACAGTAAAACCAAGCGACAGGTCGAAGCCGCGCGTCAGCAGCACCATGGTCTGCGCCATGGCGAAGAGTGCGAGATAGCTGGTCTGGATCGCGATGTTCCAGAGATTGCCGCTTGAAACGATGCGCGGGTCGAGCAGACCGAGAACTAGCAGGGCCAGGAATACGAGCCCCGGCAGCTTGGCCTGCGCCGCGAACTGGCGGATGTCCGGGCGAGCGCGGTCAAGAACAACCGGAGCCGCCATGTCTGGACGATCAGACATTGGCCCGCCTCCCCTGAACAATTCGGTCGAAAGCCAGTGCGCCGATGAGCACGGAACCGAGAACCAGCGTCTGGAATTTGCTGTCGATCTGCGTGAGGTTCATCGCATTGGCGATGATTGAGAGGCACAGCGCCGCCATGGCGACGTTCTCGGCGCGGCCTGAGCCACCGCGCAATGAAACGCCGCCGATCACCGCCGCTGCGATCGTCTCCAGTCCCAGCGTCCCGCCGATCGTCGACTGGCCAGAACCGATGCGAGCGGTGATCAGCACACCGGTGAGCGCGGCCAGAAAACCGGAGAGCACATAGGCGGTTATCAGCACACGGTGTGTGCGCACTCCCGACAGCCGGGCGGCGCCGACATTGCCGCCGACGGCGTAGAAGTGGCGCCCGAGCGCGGTCCGACGCTGCAGAATGATGGCGATGGCGATCACCACGATCGCCAGCAGCAAGACCGGCGGCAGGCCAAGCACCTGCCCTCGCCCGATGGCATCGACGAAGGCGTCGGAAACGCCATAGATCGGGATACCCTGCGTGTAATAGAGCGTAATTCCCGCGACGATCGACAACGATGCCAACGTCACCATGAAAGGTGATAGGGAAAGCCGCGCCACCAGCGTTCCGTTTACCAGGCCAACACAGGCGCCGCTGGCCAAGGCCAGCGCCACCGGTACCAGCAGCTGGAGCCCATCCGCGTCGGGCATCGCGGCCATCGCCGCGGCCGTGACCACGGACGCCAACGCCATCGTGGCGCCGACCGACAGATCAAAACCACCGGTGGTCATGACGATCATCTGGCCGATCGCCGGAACCGCCAGGAAGGAGAAATTGCGCAGGACGTTGAGGATGTTCAGGCGGTTCAGAAAACGCGGTTCGATGATCGCGGCCGCCGCCGCGACCGCGACCAGAAGCAGGATGACGATCCCGCCTGTTTCCAGAAAACGGCGCCGCAGCATGTCAGGGCTCATGCTGCCTCCGTGGCGCCGGTTTGGGCGTCGAAATAGTGACGCAGCACGGAGGCTTCGGTGATGCCGTCGGCTTTGAGTTCGGCGACTATGCGCCCTTCACGCATGACGTAGACGCGGTTGGCCAGGTGAACGAGCTCCGGCAGTTCGGACGATGACAGCAGAATGGCCGCGCCATTCTCCACCAGGCTTTTCATAAGCCGGTAGACCTCGCTTTTGGCGCCGACGTCGATGCCAACCGTCGGTTCATCGAAAATATGGACCGAGACTGGGCGCATCAGACCGCGCGCCAGCACGAGTTTCTGCTGGTTTCCTCCCGAAAACGACGACGCCGCGCGTTCCGGCGCCATAGGTCGCAAACCCAGTGTCTTCAGCGGCCCGGCTATCGCCCGGCGCTCGCGCCATGACTTGAGCAGTCCGGCGTGGGACAGTCTCGGGTCGTCAAGCGCGGCCATGGTCACGTTCTCGCGGCCCGGACGGCCAAGCGCCAGTCCCTCGGCGCCGCGATCAGCTGGATAGTAACAAAGTCCAGCACGCAACATGCCGTGCGGGACTGGCGCTCTTACCACCGCGCCATGGAGTTCGATCTCACCGGACGTCACCCGCTCCAGGCCGAACACGGCCCGGCAAAGTTCGCTACGACCGCAGCCAACCAGGCCCGCCAGGCCGACGATTTCTCCAGCCCTGACCGTGATGGAGGCATCTGACACGCTACCGGAGACACGCAGCCCTCTGGTCGCCAGCACGACCTCGGCGGGGCGCTGGCTGATTGACGGGTAGATTCGCTCGACCGGCTGGCCGACCATCATCTCAATGAGCGCAGCATCGGATGCCGCGGCGATGGCCACGGTATCGATCTTACGCCCTCCTCGCAGCACCGTGACACGATCCGCGAGCCGACGGATCTCGGCCATGCGGTGCGACACATAGATAATGCCGACGCCCCGGGCCTTGAGACCCGCGATGGCGGCGAAAAGTTTTTCCGCTTCACCGTCGGTGAGCGACGCGGTCGGTTCGTCCAGGATGAGTATCTTGGCATCCGAAAGCATGCCTTTGGCAATCTCGACCATCTGCTTTTGCGCCCGGGTCAGCGTTTCGATCTTGCTGTCCAGCTCGACGTGAAAGCCAATTTCGCGGAAGCGTTCCTCGGCGCGGGCGCGCATCGCGCGCCGGTTCAGGAAAAGCCGCCCTTTCAACTCGCGTCCAAGAAACAGGTTCTCCTCGACCGTGAGGTCGGGGACGAGACTAAATTCCTGGAACACTGCCGCGACGCCGGCATCGCGGGATTTCTGTGGGGTCAGCGCGGAAACGGTTTGGCCGTCGATACGGCACGAGCCTTCGGTCCAGCCATACGTTCCCGCTATCAGGTTGATGAGCGTCGACTTGCCGGCGCCGTTTTCACCGAGAAGGGCATGGACCTCACCGCTCAACAGCGAGAAGTCGACGCCGTCAAGCGCCACCACACCCCCGAAACGCTTCGTCATACGCGTAAGTTCAAGCATCGCTGACACCACCGAACTCGAAGCAAAACGGGCGGCAGGCCAAGGCCGAGGTCTACCGCCCATCGAAGATGTGGCTATTGTACCGAAAATTCAGGCTTCCACCCATCGGGCGCGAAAATCTGCGTCGGGTCGATTTTGTCGACGTTGTCCTTGGTCACGATACCCGGCGCGACCAGCAGAACCTTCTCATAGTCCTTCTTTTCCAAGGCGCGCACCGCGAGGTCGACGCTGATGCGGCCCATCATCACCGGATACTCGGCGGCAAAGCCAAGCACCTTGCCTTCCTTGACCAGCTTCAGCATCGTCTGGTTCTCGTAAGACGACATGATCACGACATCGTCGCGGCCAGCGTCGGCGACGGCGCTGACGGCCGCTTCCGCCGCAGCAGCCCCGCCCCAGATGACATTGAGATCGGGATAGGTCTGCAGGGCGTCCTCGATGAGGCGCAGGCTTTGCGGAACGCCGGGCTCACCATAGAGCTCGGCCGCGAGCTTGATGTTGCCGGTTTTGATGCTGTCGCGAAAGCCCGCCATATAGCTCTCCGCCCAACCCGATCCCTGCGGACCCGGCAGGCCGATCGCGGTCGTCTTTTTGTCGCCGAGATACTTCTTGAGGTACTCACCCTCCTGAAAACCCTTCTGGTAGGTATCGGGAGTGATGCGCGCGGTGATCGGAGTTTCCAGAATGGGATTGGCGACGGCGATCTGGACAAGGCCCTTGGCGTCGCCCTCCTTCAGCTTGGCCGCCAGACCGGCTTCCGAGATGGCGGCGACGAGGATACTCTGGGCACCGGATGCGACGCAATCGTCGTATTGCGACAGCTGCTTGGGCAGCGCGTCATAGCCGCCAGCCTGCAGGACCGTCACTTTGACACCCAGGCGCTTTGCTTCCTCAACGATACCATAGTCGACCGAGACCCAGTAGCTGTCCTTGAGGTGCGGAAACAAGACGCACAGGTTCCAAGGCTTCTCGGCCTTTTCCAGCGGCACATAGTCGAGTGCCTCGACTTTTTTCAGATCGCCGCCTTTGGCCGCGTTGATCTTGAAGGGCCACCAATCCTTGGCCTGGGCGGCGTTGGGCAGGACGGCCACGCCGGTGACGAAAGCCGCCGCGAGGATGGATCGGAAAGCGTGATTCTTGGTCATGTGATTCCCCATTTTCGTGTGTTCCCGGGTCCGGCGCCGGCGATTTCGCCGGCTCCGCGGTCTGCCTTGGGAGCAGAGGCTTGCTGGCGGATCGTAGTACCGTCTAGGCGAGTTCGCCTTCAGGGCCATCCGCGCCGTTGTTCATTTTCACAGCGCTACCGTACTACTTATAAGTTATAAGTCAATAGGGTTTTCATTAGCCGGTGCTCAGCCGGGAAAGTGTCTTCAATCGCGGTTTCGCTGCCTCGACCGGGATCACAATCCATTTGACGAAAGACGAGGTCGGAGACAGCAGCCATGCAACTGGCCGCGGCGATGTGGGCTTCCTCGCGACCGACCGGTATGCGGCTTGTCGATCGAGTTGCCTGACATCAAGCGCCGGCGAATAAGTCAAAGCGATCAGCGTGGCCTTCGAATACAGAGCCATTGGTCAGCAGCCGCACTTCGCTATCGACCAAATCGTCATAGTGTCTTTAGGGAGGAGATGTGCCCAGTGCATTCGCGTGCTGCAACAGCCGCGCTGAACCGCACCGCAGCGTGCCATAACACGCTGCGGTCGGATGATTGTTGAAATGACGGTTCCCCGCGCACGACCGTGCCGCTTTCCAACTTCTCTCGTCTGGCGCTTGCCAGCCTGAGTTCTTCCTAGAGGTCGGCGCCCGGATTGCGGGTGTTGTCTTGCGACTTCATTCTCCCGGCAGCCGGGCAAAGGCCCGCAACGTGGAGGCTTCTAAATGGAACGCGGGTTCCCGATGCTTAGTGGGTGGTGCTGCTTGAGCAGGGGCAGGGCAGCACAGCCTCCGCCGGCAAGCCGTCGCGGCCGGTTCCCTTGATGGCGTGCCGGCGCAAGTCCCGCGTCACCAGGCTCGCAAATCGCGATGCACGTCCAGCCATTGCGACATGGTTTTGCCAGCTGAGAGGCCGATCCCGTGTGCGGCGAACAGTCGAAACACTGATTGGTCGGTGTGCGTTCTTGGCGTATTGTGCAGCACTTCTGGCATTACTGGCCTTGCGGGGATGACGAGTCGGTCATGCGACAGTATGCATGTCCCTATCGGAATAGCCGGTCCGCCTTATCGGTCGTCACACCCGCATATCGCTCCGCTTCTAGGGAACACCCCATCACGCGAGGAAAGACATGGCCACATGCGCAGTATCGCCAATCCAGCCGTTGGGCCGACGGCCCGGCGCTTGGGCCAGTCCACCGGCTTTAACCTGCGTCACAATTGATCCACTGATCCTAGGTGACGACAACGTTGTTCGTCATGATTTGATGGGGCGGGGATTGGCCCAAAAGCGAGCCCCCCAAACTGTGCGGTTGCCAAATACGTAATGGAGTGAATTGGAATGATCATCGTAACAGGCGCCACGCACGGGATTGGGCGGGCCTGCGTGGAGAAACTTGCGTCTGCCGGTTCCAGAGTGGTGGCGACCGGCCGAGATGCAGAAGCGGGCGCGGCGCTCGAACGCGCCAATCACGGTGTCACGTTCGTTGCCGGTGACATTATCCGTGAAGACGATTGCCGCCGTGTCGTCGACCGTGCGCTTGAACTTGGCAACGGCCGGCTCGCGGGGCTCGTGAACAATGCCGGCATGTCGAAGCGCATTGCCTTCGCCACCGCCACCCAGGACGATTGGGATGAGGTCCTTGCGGTTAATGCACGCAGCGTCTTTTTCTTCATCCGTCATGCGCTGGACGGCTTGCGGCTCGGGAGGGGTTCAGTCGTCAACATGGCCAGCATCGCCGGAAAGACGGGCGAAGAAGGGCTCGCTGCCTACTGCGCCTCAAAGGCCGCGGTCATCGGGCTGACGCAGGCCCTCGCGCTGGAGTTCGGCGAGGAGATCCGCTTCAACGCTGTCTGCCCCGGCCAGATCGAAACACGCATGATGGGCAACATCATAAGCGATGCACTGCGCAAGAAGCAGCTCGAACTGCGGATCCCTGCCAACCGCTTCGGTGCCCCTGAAGAGATCGCTGATGTGGTCGCTTGGTTACTTTCGAATCAATCGAGCTATGTCAACGGCACGGTGGTGACTGTAGACGGCGGGGAAACAGCCGGCCTGCGCACACCGCGCGTCGCGCAGATCGATGGTGCTTAGGGCAATTCAGCTCAGCCGGAGCCGCGCTCGTCGAAATAGCGCAGAAAACCATGTGAGCCTCGCTGGATGTCGTTCTCGATCGCCTCGCGGGCCCTCTTCCTGTCGCCAGTCCTCAAGGCCTCGATGAGATGGTCATGTTCTTCCGCGCCGGTGTACCCGCGCGGAATTTCCCGATCGTAAACGTTAAGGATTGGACCCATCGAGGCCCACATGCTTTCGATCTGTCCGATCAGCATCGGCATACGCGACAGGCGGTAGACGCCGAAGTGGAAAGCGCGATTGGAGGATCGCGCTTCCTTGATATTACCGGCCTTATGGCTCTCTACAAATGAGGCGCGGAAGGTCTCAAGCTGTTCGAGATCGGCGGGGGCAAAATGGTCGGCAGCGTGTTCTGCCGCAAGCCCTTCAAGTGCCACGCGGATCAGCTTGATCTGAATGTAGCGGGCGCGGCTGAGGTCTGGCACCGCGGCGAACCTGCGGGAGCGCAACTCGAGCGCCTGCTCGCTGACGAGCCGCAGACAGGCTTCGCGCACCGGCGTAATGCTGGTTCCGAGCTGCCCGGCAAGATCCTGCATAAGGAGACGATCGCCCGGCGCGAAATTGCCGATGATCAAGCCATCCCGCACCTTGCTGTAAATCCGCGCGGACAGGCTGCCCATCTCCTCGGGCTGCATCTTCATAGGGCCCATGGGACTCCCCTCGCCTCTGCTGCAGCTCTATGGAAATGTCGATTTACGCGTTTCACTACGTTTATAAGTTATAATCGCTGCCTATATTTCGTTATGCAGCGGCAGACAAGTACGTGCACGTTAATTGTCTGCAGCAAACATGTCCGTTTTCATAATTATTTGTGAAATTTTGTTTCATATAAAAACAAGGAGACCCTTCTTTTCCGATTCTGACAATGGAATGTGACGACAGAAAAAGGCGCGATCTCATCTGCGTGGCATGAGTTGGTGTGCGAGAGATGATGACATCTGAAGGAGCCGGGAAGCTTACATGTCAATTTCCAGTCTGATGGGCAGAAATTTCCGATTCTGAGGCGACTCCGAACCGGCTGGACCGACGATGACGTCGGCACCGTCAAGATGATCCGGCAGGCCAGCACGTCCAAAAGCTGCGTATGGCGTTTGCAGAGCGTTTCGCCGCCGAAGGGCTTCAAGGGCTGTTGCGCGACAAGACGCGGCCCTCGCGCATTGCGGCTCTCGGGCCCGAAAGCCCGCCGAGCGCAGCTCTGACAAGGCCGCGACAGGAATCGAACGACGACTGGCCAGAATTATGAAATCGCTTGCGACACTCATGCAATTTCAGACATTTCAGTAACAAATAGATTTAACATTCTCTTCACTTGCACTTTGGGGCGCGTTACCCGAATTAGCTGGAGCGGCCGAAACCCCCGCAAGATCAAGCGCGTAGTCGAAATCCAATCTTGCTGGTGCTTGTCGAGGGATGCGACGCGATGGGCCGGCGCAGGTGCGCTGTGAAGCAGCACTGAGCGCGCCGAAAAACGGCTTCCCAACAGGAGATTGATTTGGATTATGTGCAGTATTTCGCCGGAAGAATCGAGCAACTCAAAGGCCGTGGCGGGTATCGTGAATTTGCCGATCTGGAGCGTCAGTCTGGCAACTTCCCAAAGGCCTGGCTCAATAGGCCCGACGGCCGAAAAGAGATAACCATTTGGTGCACTAATGATTATCTCGGTATGGGGCAGCACCCCAAAGTGCTATCGGCAATGAAGCGCGCCATCGATGCCAACGGCGCAGGATCGGGAGGATCCCGCAACATTGGTGGCACCAACCATTATCACGTGTTGCTCGAGCGGGAGCTTGCAGCTTTCCACAACAAGGAAGCAGGATTGATTTTTGTTTCCGGCTTCAGCTCAAACGATTCATCATTGAGTACATTGGCATCTTTGATGCCGGACACAATTATATTTTCTGACGCGCACAACCACGCTTCAATTATTAGTGGATGCCGCAACAGCCGGGCCGAAAAGCGCGTCTTCCAGCATAACGACGTTGCGCATTTGCGGGAGCTTCTGCGCAGCGTAAATCCTGCAAGACCCAAGATCATTGTTTTTGAATCGGTATATTCAATGGACGGTGACATTTCACCGATCAAAGATATCTGTGACATGGCGGACGAATTTGGCGCAATGACGTTTCTGGATGAAGTTCATGCATCGGGAATGTACGGTCCGAAAGGCGCCGGCATTGCCGCGGAACTTGGCATCATGGATCGTCCAACCATCATCGAAGGGACGCTAGGTAAGGCGTTCGGCTCGATGGGGGGTTATGTGACCGGACCTGCCTCCATTGTTGACAGCATACGAAGCTTCTCGATCGGTTTCATTTTCACCACGGCGCTTGCGCCAGCGCTAGCGGCTGGTGCGCTGGCAGCGCTGCGCCATCTTCGCGATTCAGATTCAGAACGAATTGATCTGCACCGGAAAACGAAACTTTTAATCGGATTGCTGAAAGAGGCGGGCATCCCCGTCATGCCGACCCGAAGCCACATCATTCCTGTGCCTATTGGTGATCCATTCCGTTGCAAGGAAGCGTCCCGCCAGCTTCTGGATCAGCATGGAATATACGTTCAGCCAATTCTGGCGCCGAGTGTTCCGGTGGGAACCGAGCGGTTCAGGGTGACGGTTACGCCTGCCCATAGTACGACAGATATTCGGACGTTCGTCGATGCGCTCAGGCAGGTTCTGCTGCGGGACAATCTTGGCAAGGCTGCCTAATGTAAATGCTGGGAACGACAGGGCGCGCAGCCTCAGACCTGATTATATCAGCCGGGCTCGCCGAGGTGGAAGCGGCGGTCAGCGATCCGGTTCTGACGCCCGATCGCATCTTCGAATGTCATCGGAAAGCAGTTCCGTAACCCGCAATGACAGCTTTCGCGATCTTAAATGATGTGACTCCATGATTGAATGGGGCCGTTTGACGACTCGCTGCTTACACATCGGGCCGGTTCCAGATTCAGGGCTCACCATGAGCCGGTATGACCAGAGCGCATGTTCTTGTGCTGCGAGTTTGATGTGGCTTGGCGTGCCCTACCCGAGGGGTAGGTCACGCCCAGGCCCACGGGATCACACACCAACCCCAGCTAACCTGGTTTGAACGGAGCAAGCCTCCGACGCCGCCCTAATCAAAAACGCTGCAACAGATCCTTCAAATCAATTTACAAGATTTTTACAACCGTCAGTCGTTGACAATGGTACGGCACCCCGAGTCTGAGGTCCGGCACGGCCACAAAAGTGACACCGGTACCCTCGGACCGCCGCCAGCACGCAACATCGGGATTAACAGCAATGGTAAGAAGAAGAGCGCTCATATTGGTCGAAGGCCATAGGGGTACTGGTCAGCTATACGTCCAAGCGGCTCAGTGTCTTGGTCTTCATCCAATTACTCTGACGGCTGATCCACCTCGGTACGACTATCTTTCGGCGGAAAACGTTGAGGCAATCCGTGTCGACACTGGCAATCTCGAAGCGTTGGTCCGCGAAAGTTCGCGGCTGCGTGCTACCCACGACATTGCTGGCATTACTGGCTTTGCCGGGGACCATGAATCGATCTATGCGACAGTTGGCAAGCTTTGCCGGCATTTCGATCTACCGGGACCGAACCCTGAATCGATTGAACGAAGCTGCGACAAATTCAAGCAACGCCAACTCCTCGCGCAGGCCGGCGTTCCAATACCGGCCTATCGGTTGGCAGCGAATGCGGCGGAGGTAGAAAGCTCGGCTGCAGAGATCGGCCTGCCCGTGATTCTTAAGCCGGCAGTAGGCAGCGGCAGCATGGGTGTCCGATTGTGCCGCAGCCTCGAAGACGTAGCCGAACATACGACCCATCTATTGGGCGGAAAGCACATATGGCGGTCTACACCGAAAATACTCGTCGAAGAATTCGCACAGGGCCCGTTCTATAGCATTAATGTTATGGGGAATGAGGTCGTTGCGATTTGCGCCAATGACTTTGGTCCCCTCCCCCATTTCGTCATACGTGAGGTGACGTATCCGGCCCTGCTAACCGATCAGGAGCGTGAGCGCATCGCCGATGTTTCGCTGAGCTGTTTGCGGGCTCTCGGCCTTGGCTGGGGGCCAACTAACATTGAACTCCGGTGCACGAAACGCGGTCCAGTTGTCATTGAAGTCAATCCGCGTCTTAGTGGCGCGCCCGACCCTCAACTGGTCCAGTTAGCTTACGGTGTCGACCTCGTCACCGAGCACATCAAGCTTGTCATTGGCGAGGAATGGGATCTGCGCAAAAAGCATTCGCATACTGCGGCCGCGCGATTCCTGCTTCCTGATCAAGATGGCACCCTCGACTGGATTGGTGGCGACACTCAGGCAGCTGCTATATCAGGTGTGGCCGAGGTCAAATTGAATGTTGAACCCAAGACACCGATCGTCAGGAAGGGGGATTTCCGAGACTGGATTGGACATGTCATTGCCACTTCGCCCAGCCGTGCTGAAACCGAGGGCGCCCTTCAGCGAGCGGTCGACTTGATCGAATGGTCGATCACCCCTTTTCCGGCGACAATAAGAGGTGATCGAGAGCACGATGTTTGTGGGGCGTTCGGGCGGCCCACCAGTTCTGTTCCGATCAGGCATTGACGGCTTAAGATCCTTGAAACGCAGCAGTTCCGTCTACGTCAATGTCACATCAAGTTTGACGAGGCAAATGCAGCTTTGGCCACACCTGCCTTGTCTCCCGCGGAACTTCTCCGCGACCCATGGCGAGGCCGTCGGCCCAATTTGGGCCCAATTTGAATGCCGCCCACCGCCGCCGCAGGACGAACATGCGCTTGACAAGACAACGCCGGCCCGTTCAACTTGAGGCATTCACCAGGGGAGTCCCGGCAAGGGGCTGAGATACTGCTGGCTTTCGCGGCGCAGTGACCCGTTGAACCTGATCCAGTTCATACTGGCGTAGGGACGGTGCAAGCGCTCTGCGGGAGTTCACGCCCGAGGTCCTGTTTCGGCAGGTCGACAGAAGCGTCTTTTCATCCTTCCGGCACAGAACTGGGTCTCCAATGCATGAGCAAAGGAGCCTCAAGATGAATGCCCTCACCCCAGCCGTCTCAACGGGGCCGCTGCCTGCTTCGCGTAAGATCCACAAGCCCGGTGCCATCCACCCGCAGATCAGGGTGCCGATGCGCGAAATCTCCGTCCATCCGACAGCCGGCGAACCGCCCGTCACCGTCTACGATCCGTCGGGCCCCTATACCGATCCGGCTGTCGAAACCAGCATCGAAAAAGGCCTGGCCCGGCTTCGCCACGAATGGATCTTGGCGCGCGGCGATGTCGAGGTCTGCGACGGCCGCCATGTCCGGCCGGAGGACAACGGATTCGCGACGGGCGAACGCCTGACGCCAGAATTTCCCATCCGCCACCGACCGCTCAGGGCCAAAGCAGGCAAGGCGGTGACGCAGCTTGCCTACGCGCGCGCCGGCATCATCACACCCGAAATGGAGTTCGTCGCCATCCGCGAGAACCTTGGTCGCGAGATCCTGCGCGGCAAGCTTGAGCGCGACGGCGAGGCTTTCGGCGCGACGCTGCCCGATTTCGTCACGCCCGAATTCGTGCGTGACGAGGTGGCGCGCGGACGGGCGATCATCCCCGCCAACATCAACCATCCCGAGAGCGAGCCAATGATCATCGGCCGCAATTTCCTGGTCAAGATCAACGCCAATATCGGCAACTCCGCCGTCACATCGTCGATGGCGGAAGAGGTCGAAAAGATGGTGTGGGCGATCCGCTGGGGCGCCGATACGGTGATGGACCTGTCGACCGGCCGCAACATCCACAACATCCGCGACTGGATCGTGCGCAACGCGCCGGTGCCGATCGGCACGGTGCCGCTCTACCAGGCGCTCGAAAAGGTCGGCGGCATTGCCGAGGATCTGACCTGGGAGGTCTACCGCGACACGCTGATCGAACAGGCCGAGCAAGGCGTCGACTATTTCACCATCCACGCCGGCGTGCGGCTGCATTACATCCCGCTGACCGTCGACCGGGTGACGGGTATCGTCTCGCGCGGCGGCTCGATCATGGCCAAATGGTGCCTGCACCATCACCGGGAGAGCTTCCTCTACGAGCACTTCGCGGAGATCTGCGACATCGCCAGAGCCTACGACGTCTCCTTCTCGCTCGGCGACGGCCTTCGTCCGGGCTCGATCGCCGATGCCAACGACGCGGCGCAGTTCGCCGAGTTGGAAACGCTCGGCGAGCTGACGCAGATCGCCTGGGCGAAGGATTGCCAGGTGATGATCGAGGGGCCTGGCCACGTGCCGATGCACAAAATCAAGGCGAACATGGACAAGCAACTCGCCGTCTGCGGCGAGGCGCCGTTCTATACGCTTGGACCGCTGACGACCGACATCGCGCCGGGCTATGACCACATCACCTCAGGCATTGGCGCCGCGATGATCGGCTGGTTCGGCACCGCCATGCTCTGCTACGTCACGCCCAAGGAGCATCTCGGCCTTCCCGATCGCAACGACGTCAAGATCGGCGTGATCACCTACAAGATCGCCGCCCACGCCGCCGACCTGGCGAAGGGCCATCCGGCAGCGAAAGTCAGGGATGATGCGCTTTCCCGCGCGCGCTTCGAGTTCCGCTGGGAGGACCAGTTCAACCTGTCGCTCGATCCG
Source organism: Mesorhizobium sp. M1342 (assembly GCF_040317955.1). Taxonomy (NCBI): domain Bacteria; kingdom Pseudomonadati; phylum Pseudomonadota; class Alphaproteobacteria; order Hyphomicrobiales; family Phyllobacteriaceae; genus Mesorhizobium; species Mesorhizobium sp. M1342. Next base: position 31,284 of record NZ_JAMYLI010000044.1, read on the forward strand.
GAAACGGCGCGGTCCTTCCACGACCAGACTTTGCCCAAGGAAGCGCACAAGGTGGCGCATTTCTGCTCGATGTGCGGACCGAAATTCTGCTCGATGCGTATCTCTCACGACATCCGTGCCGAGGCGCAGAAAGAGGGCATGGCGGCGATGGCGGCGAAATACCGCGAGGGCGGTGATCTCTACCTGCCGGCGGACGAGACCGGGGCACCGCTCATACCTCAGCCACGTGAGCCATCATGAAGGTCTTGGTCAAAGGAGCGGGCGTTGCTGGCCTCACCGCCGCCTTCGAGTTCGCCGCACGCGGCGCGGCGGTTACCGTTGCCGAGACAAGGCCTGCCCTTGGGGGCAATGCGTCGTGGTTCGCCGGTGGCATGTTGGCGCCGTGGTGCGAGCGTGAAAGCGCCGAGCAGCCGGTGCTGGATCTCGGAAGCGACGCCGCCGACTGGTGGGACGCCGCAACGCCAGGCTTGGTAGCACGACGGGGAACGCTGGTCTTGGCCGCGCCGCGCGATGCGGGCGAGCTCGACCGGTTCGCCAGCCGCACGACGGGCTATCGGCGCGTCGAGGAAGATGAAATTGCCTTGCTGGAGCCCGACTTAGCCGGCCGCTTCCGCCGCGGATTGCTGTTCGCCGATGAGGCTCACCTCGACCCACGCCCGGCGATGGCGGCACTTCATGACAAGCTTGCGACCATGGGTGTCAAATTCCACTTCGGCTGCGACGCCCGGCCTGTTTCGGGTTTCGCCCGTCAGATAGACTGTATGGGAATGGCAGCGGCCGATGACAGGCTGCGCGGTGTTCGCGGCGAAATGCTGATTCTTCGCACGCCTGATGTCTCGCTGTCGCGGCCGGTCCGTTTGCTTCATCCACGCTTTCCGCTTTATGCCGTGCCGCGCACCGATCACCGTTTCATGATCGGAGCGACGATGATTGAAAGCCAGAGTGCCGGACCGGTGACGGCGCGTTCCATAATGGAGCTGCTGGGTACCGCCTATGCCCTCCACCCGGCCTTTGGCGAGGCCGAGATCGTTGAAACCGGTGTCGGCGTCCGCCCAGCCTTTGCCGACAACTTGCCGCGCGTCGAAACCAAGGGTGAAATCATCGCGATCAACGGGCTCTATCGTCACGGTTTTCTCCTGGCTCCCGCCATGGCGCGCCAGGCTGCCGACCTGGTTTTCACTCAAGACAGAACCAAGGAGCTTGCTCATGAAACTGATGGTCAACGGCGAAGCGCATGAGGTTGCCGCCACCACGCTGGCCGAGCTGCTTGCCGCGCTCGACTATGAGGGCGATTGGCTCGCGACCGCCGTCAACAATGACCTCGTGCACAAAGCCAACCGGGCGGAATTCCAGTTGAACGACGGCGACCGGATTGAAATCCTCTCGCCCATGCAGGGCGGCTAGGCCATGATCGAGCTTTATGAAGCCGAGCTTCCGTCGCGCCTGCTTCTTGGCACCGCTCAATATCCTTCGCCGGCCATCCTTGCCTATGCAGTCAGGGCTTCGGGCACGGCGGTGGTGACCGTCTCGTTGCGCCGTGAAATGGCAGGCGGCAGGGCTGGCGAAGAATTCTGGTCGTTGATCCGCTCGCTTGGTGTCAGAATCCTGCCCAACACTGCTGGCTGCCACTCCGTCAAGGAAGCGGTCACGACCGCACAAATGGCGCGCGAAGTCTTCGGTACGAACTGGGTCAAGCTCGAAGTGATCGGCAACCATGACACCCTGCAGCCGGATGTTTTCGGTCTGGTCGAAGCCGCCCGCATCCTGTGCGAGGACGGTTTTGCTGTATTCCCCTATACCACCGACGACCTTATCGTTGCCGAGCGGCTGCTTGCGGCGGGCTGCAAGGTCTTGATGCCGTGGTGCGCGCCGATCGGTTCCGCTCTCGGACCGATCAACATCACGGCGCTGCGCTCGATGCGCGGACATTTCCCAGATGTTCCGCTGATCGTGGATGCGGGGCTCGGACGGCCGTCGCACGCGGCAACCGTTATGGAGCTCGGCTTTGACGCCGTACTCCTGAACACCGCGGTCGCCAAGGCGGCCGATCCGGTCGGCATGGCGCGTGCGTTCGGCAAGGCGGTCGAGGCCGGTCGTGAAGCTTTCAGCTCGGGTATGCTTGAACCGCGCGACGTCGCCGTGCCGTCGACGCCGACCATCGGCAGGGCCGTTTTTTCATGAAGCTCGATCCCTTCTACCTGATCGTCGACAGCGCTGACTGGGTCGAGCGGCTGGTCCCGCTCGGCGTCAAGCTGGTTCAGTTGCGCATCAAGGATAGGGACGAGACCACGCTGCGGTCGGAAATCCGCCGCGCGAACGGCGTCTGCGCGGTCCATGGTTGCCAACTGATCGTCAACGACTATTGGCGCACGGCAATTGAGGAAGGCTGCGACTTCGTCCATCTCGGCCAGGAGGATTTGGCTGCGGCCGACCTGCTGGCGATTAAGTACGCCGGATTGAAGCTCGGGCTTTCCACGCACGATCATCTAGAACTGGAAACGGCCATCGCTGCCGAGCCCGACTATATCGCGCTCGGCCCCATCTATCCCACCGTCCTGAAGCAGATGAAATGGGCGCCGCAAGGGCTCGAGCGGATCAGCGAGTGGAAGCATCGGGTGGCGCCGATCCCATTGGTCGCCATTGGCGGCCTCAACCCCGATCGGCTCGACGGTGTTTTCGCGGCTGGTTCGGACACCGCGGCGGTGGTCACCGACATCACGTTGAATGCCAATCCCGAAGCGCGCACGCGAGAATGGATCGAAAAGACAAAGCCATGGCGCTGAGGCGAGAACCGCATGTGCTCGTGGTCGGCGGATCTGACTCCAGCGGTGGGGCTGGAATCGCACGCGATATCGAGACGATCTCTTCCATTGGCGTGCGCACCTGCCTTGCTGTCACCGCGCTGACGGTGCAGACGCACCATGCGGTCATGGAAATCCACTCTATGCAACCCGGTCTGGTGGCCGGTCAGATGCGTGCGGGGTTGCAGGCCAACAAAGTGGCGGCCATCAAGATCGGGATGCTCGCCACGGTGGAGATCGTCATTGCGGTTGCCGGAGTGCTGCGCGAAAATCCGCAGGTGCCGGCAGTGCTCGACCCGGTGCTGGCCTCGACGTCAGGCCGGGCGCTCCTGGAAGCCGGCGCCATCGCCGCCCTGAAATGCGATCTGATGCCATTTTGCCGTCTGGTCACCCCCAATCTCTTCGAGCTGGCACTCCTTGTTGGCTCGGAGCGGGCAGTGGATGAGGACGGCGTAGTGTGGCAAGGCCAAGAATTGCTGGCAGCCGGCGCGCGGGCTCTGCTGATCAAGGGCGGCCATGCATCGGGACCGCAATCAACCGATATTCTGTTGCGCCCCGATCACGAACCAGTCCGCTTTGACACGCCGCGTCTTGCCGCATCGATGCGCGGGACGGGCTGCATGCTGGCCAGCTCGATTGCGGCACATCTGGCGAAGGCGCAATCAATCGAGTACGCCGTGCGCCAGGGCAAGCTCTTTGTGTTAGAAAAGCTTCGGAAAACCCCAGCCGAATAGCCGTAGAGACGGCTCAAGCGTTCAGCGGCTGACGCTGAAATGGAAGCCGTAGCCCTCCTGCCCTTTTTTCACAGCGCGTGACGGAATGAGGCCGCTTTGCAGATCGGAATTCAGCGGCGCCGAGACAAGCTGCCCTGCCAGGCCGGGAAAGTAACGGGACTCTTCCTGCGGCGAAGCGCACTGCCAGTCAGGCATGGGGATGCACTTGTGCCTCCTGGCGAGTGTGAGGCCGCAGGAGTGAGGCATTTCAGCGCGGCGGGGAACGCCGGATCTGGCCCCGCAGTGCTGGAGCAAAGCAAAGGCCGGTTTGAGACGATTCCGGGGATTTCTACGAGGCTGCTCGCGACGCCGGCATTGAGTTCTACCAGCTCCTGAGCGGCATACGCGACCAAACCCGGTTGAGTGTCACCGCAGGGATGTTCCACGAGTGGGACAAACAGCTGCGGGACTGGCTGGTCCGCGAATTACGAAACTGGCATCGAGGGGATACGGCAGCTGCGAAGGTCTGGTCAGCGGATTTCGCCAAGATTGCAGACCTCCTGGAAAGTTTCGGCTGGAAAGTCCGAAGCACGGACTACTTCAAGACGCTCGATGCGTGCCGGTTGGTGGTCAACGTCTACAAGCACGGCGCCGGAAAATCGCTGGATGACCTGAAGAAAACCTGCTCCGAGTATCTAGACGATCCGCTCAAAGGCACTCGGCCGCCGTGGTCAGAGAAACTGCTGAACCACACGCACCTCAAGGTGAGCGATGACCAGTTCCAGACGTTCTCAGACGCGATTGTCGCGTTCTGGCGCGACGTCCCGGCAATGCCGTAGGTGGCAGCAACAGGTTCCTGATTGGTTTGAAAGGCCATTCTCAGTGATCGCGCCCAACGATAAGCATGCCAAGGTTTTACCCTCGCATATATCTTCGCTCCCGCTCCCGGCCATAAATTCTGCCACATATCTGCATTGCCGGGAAAGGTGCCATGCGTAACGCATTGGTCGATGGGCGAAGATTCCGCCCGCAAGCGGGTTTCGGGGGCTCTTGCCCGCATTGCGGTACAGACATGATCCCGCGCGCGGCAGCGTCTGGGTTTGGCATTAGGCCAATAAACGAACACGTCGTTGGGTCAGCAGACACCTATCTGTTCGGCCGGTCAGACCGCCAAATTCGGTTCATTCAGAATTGGATGGGTACCGACCAAAATGAATCCCTAATCGACCGACTTCACAGAAAACGAAGCGATCTCCGGCCCTGACGAGCGAGTTTCGGCGTTGTCCGGGTGCTCCTGGATGAAAGATCGGGCTTCGCGCCTCATTTGGACAACGCCGCCAGGTAACCGTTTCCCTGAAACCTGCCCTTCATTCAGATTTGCAACATCAACGACTACCGGCTTCCTAGACCTACTTGGAGCCAATCGGAGGACAGCCGTGTCGGCGCCAGCCCGACCGCAAATTGCGGCCGACCCCATGGCAAACGTTGATTAGCCAATGAACTTGATCCACAGGCGCTTGAACCATGCGACGATGGCCCTGAGCCCCTTCGGCTGGGCGCCGCGCTTGAGCAGACGGTCATGGACGCGGCCCGCTTCGATCTGCGCGCGAGACATCTTGCCGGCCCATTGGATGCGGCCGCTTTTAATGATGTAGTGCGAGCCACAAGGGAAGTCGTGATTGCCGATCGACGGCCATATCGAGGCTCCCTCGTCTTCCATAATGAGGTCATATTCAGTCGGAACGAGCGGTGTTGAAACCTCCTCGCCGCACCCACACGCGCAATTATGCAGCGCGACGTGGCATTCGCGCGACACGTAAAGGACACCGTCTTCCAGTTGTTCCGGAATGTCTTCGACGAAGACCGTTGTAAGACAATCCACCCGAGCCATCATGTCACCCGGTTTGTGATATTGTTGCCCTCGATCATGTATGTCGCGTTCCTTTCGTTGCGCTCATCACGATAGAAGGTCAGCCAGCGTTTCCAGCGCATGACCGCCATAATCGCGTTCAAAGAATTGAGTTCGGCGATCTGGATTTCGGTTCCGTACACATCGGCCTCTTCGTCGTCGTCACCGAACGACAGATGGGTAGCCACTTCCGCCCACGGCATGCCAGGGGCAATAAACGTTGCCCTTGCGCAACCGTCGAGCGTGTTGTCGTCCAGCCCTATACCTATGCCAGTGTCGACGAATGCAATGCCCAGGCGAACCAGCCCTTCGGCAATCACGCGCCGCGACGATCCCTTATCAACGCAGACAAATACGAAGTCATAGGCTGAAAATTCGTCAATGTTGTCAGCCGTCACTCGAGTGGTGTGCGGCTTCACGCCCTTGTGCATGCGCGCGTAGAGCGCAGCGTAATAATCTACCTTGCGGGGGAAATTCTTCGCTAGCACCAGTTCAGGAGCACCAGGCGAACGGAAAAGATTGTGGTTGAGAAGCTGGTCGTCATCGTAGATGTGGATCTCGGCAACACGGGTCTTGGCGGCGAGGTCGAGCAGATAGGCACCGGTTCCGCCGAGGCCGATGATCGCGATGCTGCCCCTGAGTTTGCGGTTGGCGGCGAGGATTCCGTAGCGGACTGACGCAGAATCGGGAATCGCGAAGGGACTATCGTCCTCCGCACTGGCCAACGTGACGCCTGTACGCGCGTTGGCGGTCTTGTCGTGAGACCGCGCAGCAGCACCGAGGTGAGACTCATAGGTGACAACCTTGTCGTAAATGTTGGCATACTGGCCGGTGCCTTCTGGCTTCGACGAGAAATAATGGTGGACCTTGATGTCCGACCCCACAGTCGCTTCCTGACTATTATGGATGATATTTGTCATTGGCGTGCCATCGCGATGGCAAGGCGTCTCGCCGGCGAACCACATGGTGTGGTCCGTCAGTGGAGTCGAGGTCAGGCCTTCCGTATCCAGCGACAGAGTGCAGACAAGTGTGCCTCGACCAAGCGACATGTCCCGCTTCACATAGGGCACGCTGTGAACGAGGAGGACGAGGTCGCGCATCTCAAGCTCAAACCCCTCGTCCAGCAGTTGCTTCAGATGTGGATCACGACTTATCAGATCGGCGGACATTGAAGACCATCCCATTCTTGACTTCGATCTTTTCGCCCTCCACCAGATCACCTTCCGCGCCGTGTACACCTTTCAGGTAAGTTATCGTGTACTTGAATTTCTCGAAGTCGGCGTCAGGGTAGGCGAGAAGTGCAACCTCACGATAGCTGAGCTTTTTCTTGGGCACCGTACGCGGTCGCCCGTTGACTTTGATGACCACCGTCTTCGCTTCGCGGCTGCGGATGCGCTCGACTCCCTGTCCGCCCAGAGTCACCTCGCCATCAGCGGGAATGACCGCGTCGCCGGCGCTGTCCAGGATTAGCTCGAGTTCCTCATCGATGCTGGCGTAACGGTAGATGTCAGCTGCGGAGAGTTTGGCCGCCCCCCATTCCCAGCCGCGCTCGTTGACGGTGAGGGAGAAGGTCCGATCACCTTCGAATGAAAGGAACTCAGGCTGCGGCATCTGTCGCAGGTCGGTCGGCTCCTCAAGCCCGATCGAACGCGTCGACCCGTCCGCAATCTGGATGAGAATATAACCGCTAGCTGGATTGAGCCCGCCGATGGTGCGGACCTCGCGACCTGAGATTATGGCGTCATTGGTGGCGATCACGCGACCATCCAGCTTATATGTAAAGTGCGTTACGTCAGGCATTGAACCCTCCTTGTTTCTCATTCTGCACAAATCATATATGGAGTTTTTAGCCAATGTCTAGCTATTGATTGGCTAATTAATGATTGTTTTTTGATTGACAGGTATGGACTTTATAGCTACATGGAGAGTGCTGGTTAGGGAGAAGCGCCTGTGAAGCGTACGATGACGCTTAATTTGTCGGACGCAGAAATGAGCGTCCTTGAAACCATGTGTGAAGAAAAAGGGTTGTCTAAAACCGCACTCGTTCGCCAAGCGCTGCGGCTCTACAAATCAGTCGATGATCGACTGGCGCGGGGCGAAAAGGTGTTCGTCGAAAGCGCGGATAAATCAGAAAAAGTAGAGCTTATGGTTCTATGAAAGGGCTGATCGATCGAGTCTTTCTCAAAAATCGTGCCACAGGCCTGTACGAAGATGCACACCTGTATCATGGCTTGGACAGCACGAATCTCGCGCATATCGAAGGACGCTGGCGACCTCTTTTTGAGTTGCGTCGGAGGGAGGCTAAGGCTTCCCTTCAGACGTTAGCAGAGGTCAATGCTGAAGACGCCCATTGGGAATGGGGCAAGAAGGCGCTGGTTGCGCTGAACGACCCCTTCCTGTTCGATTTCTTCGTGCTTGAATGTGGTGGCAGTACCCAAGCCATCATGATGACGCGCAAAGGCGGTCAGGATTGCTTCAGTCGCCACCCCGAGCATCAGCGAGCGCCGCTGATCTACGTGGAGTTTTTGGCGACGGCTCCATGGAACCGACCAAAGTTGGTTGCTGACCCGACTTACAAGGGCGCGGGCCGTGTGCTCATCGGTACGGCCGTCAGCTTGAGCCTAGAAGAGGAATTTGGTGGCCGAATTGGTCTGCATTCACTTCGTGGCGCAGAAGTTTTCTACCGGGATGCGATCGGAATGACGGATTTCGGAACGGATAGCGAAGGAGTACATAAAGGACTTAGATACTTCGAGCTTTCCAGCAGGGATGCTGCGACTTTCCTATCCGTGCAACACTAACAAGAGGAGTCGACCATGAAATTACATTTCACTGCCGATTGGCTGCGCAGCCATATCGAACATGATCCGGATGTCGATTGCGACGTGGGGCTCCCGCTCCGCGACGCAGCTCCGCTTGAGCGTCTTATGCAGGAGAAGTCTCGTCATCAAGCAACTGCGGGGCAGCCTAATTCGGCTGCCCCCGAACAGAAATCTGCTGTGTTGTTTAAGTTGGTGCATCAGCTTCGACGCAAGGACGGTTTAAGCATTGCGCAGTTGGCTGCCAAAATTCGTGTTGATGCGGCGGAATTGGAGCAGGTGGAGAAGGATCCCAACTATGTTCCAGGCCCGCGTACCGTTCATCAGCTAGCCGAGTTTATTGGGGTTTCAGCACGTGCTGTAGGACTGCTGACTGCGGCGGCGTCCGCGCAGAATGACAATCTCACCGAAGCGGTGCATCGTTTTGCTGCGAGTTCAGACGACCTATCGAAACTAAGCCAGGCTGAAAGGCGCGACCTCAACGATTTCGTTAAGGTACTGGCGTCAATCGATAAGAAGAATGGATGACCATGTCTGCGATTGAGCCGATAATCGGGAACTTTGAGCGCCGAGATATCCATGAGCACATATCACGTTTGCTACGTGATCTCGGCAATCCAGAGCCCCCATTAAGGCTCGAGCAGGTGCGCGCGCTGCAAAAGCTTGACCTTACCTATTATAGCAAGGCGAACTTGAGCCTATTAGATGAGATCGCCCACAGGGCGCGAATGGCTGGGAACGAGATCACCAGCACGGCTAAGCGCATGGTCGATGTAGTCCAGCAATATGGCCTTCGTGGTATCCTAATGTTGAAGGAAGGCGACAAAAGAATCTTCATCGATGACGAGGTAGCCGAGCTAAAGCGACGCTTCCTCATCGCACATGAAATTACACATGACCTTCTACCGTGGCATCGCTCCCTGCTTCTGGGCGACAACGAGTCCACGCTGAACCCAACATTCCATCAGGCAATGGAAGCAGAAGCTAACTATGGCGGACGCCATCTCTTGTTTCTCGGAGGAAGGTTTCGACCGGAAGCGCTGGACTGCTCATTGGAATGGAAGAGTATCGAGCAGCTTCGCAAGCGCTATGGGAACACACTTACAACAACACTTTGGCAAATGGTTTGTGAACGCGACCCGGAGTTTCCTGCCTTCGGCGTTGTCAGTCGGCATCCGTATCACAGAGATATTTGCGAGAAGGCGGGGAATGACAATGTGGCATATTTTCCAAGATCGATAGCTTTAGCTGAGCACTTTCCCGGAATCACCACCACAGTTGCCTATTCCGCGATCTGCGATCACGCAACGAACCGCAAACGGGGTCCAGTAGGCGAAGGCGAAAGCATCTTTTATGATGCGAACGGCGAACCCCATGTATTCTGGTTGCACAGCTTCTCAAACACCTACGATCTGCTCACTTACTGCATCTACAAGAAGAAACACCAGCGCATTTTCCCTGTCGGCTATAGGGCAGCCTAGGCACAGGCAGACGGTTATCTCAACGGCAGCTTGCCCATATGTAAGCACACCACCGCTGTTTCGCTTGCGGCATATTTCTTGGCGGGCGTCGCTTATTGTCGGCGCGACATTGGTATGACCTCGCCGAGCTGGCCGGACGGCCCCTCACCGCGGGTCGGCGCCACGAGCTTCAGCTTCACGACGCGAGCAGGCTCTTGCGAGAGCCAGCCCGGAGGAAGTGCAGCCAAGCTCTCAACATCATGAGCGAACAACGGCAGATCGTGCCGAAGCTCTTCCTTGGACAGCCCCCGTCATCCACCACGGTCGAAATACATCAGCCAGTAACGTAGGTTGCTGCAGCGGCCAAACGTCATCGTAGGGCTCGGATCCTGAGTAGCCCTTGGCGCTGTAGCTACGATAAAGGCGGGTCGCTCCCTCGGCATCGACAATGCAGAGGCGTTGGAGACGCATGATCTGAGCCTTGATGGACACGCGCCAGCGAACCTTCTCAGCTCCCAAAGCGAGGCACTAGTGACCTCAGCCGAGAACTGACTCGCCGGCAGAAGCAACGCTGAAGCGAACCGATGAGCTTGGTCTTGGATCAGCTTGAAGTTCTCGACAAGCTCATCCTCGGACACTGCACGGTGCAGCAAGAGGTGGGCCAACTCGTGCGCGGCATCAAATTGTCTTCGCGCGAATGACTGCGCTAGAAGTACGTGTGGGCGACGATCAGATCCCCACCTGCTTAGCCCATCCAACTGTGTGGTTTCCATTGGTTCGCTCGCCACGACGACGCCGATCTGCTCCAGCAGAGCAACTACGTTGGGGTCGGTCGCAATCCGATTCCCCAGTGCTCTCGCGCTGTTTGGGCAATGCCCTCCAGATCCTCATCCCCAGGCTTCGGTAGCCTAAGCCGTTGAGTAAATCTGGCAGGTCGACTTCAGGGAGAAACGCATAATGGCCGGCAACTGCCGTAATGTCTTCAAGCCAGCGGTTGACCGGATAATCCTTGGTCACAGCCACGCCCTGTAGGTGCGGCCCTCGTCCAGCAGCAACCGCAACGCCCCCAGTCGCCGCCCTCCGGCGACGACTTCGAACTTGGCTCCCTTCGGGGCCTTGCGGGTCAAAAGGTTATGGATGAGGCCATGGGCCTCGATGCTGGCGGCCAGTTCGGCCCTACCTGCGGGCGGGATAGTGATAACTGCGGTATTCATGGACTTGCTCGTGTTGATTTCAGGGATTGACCTGATGGGTTCAGGTCCCCTGAACCCCTGCCTCGCGGCGAGTAGCGGGGAGCGAGGGGGGGCAAGTCCCGGGGGCGGAGGGGTCTCCCCGGTCTGCACCTAGCGAAGCGGAGGAAGATGGGGGAACCCGCCCGCGGCGGCTTGCTGGGGAGAGAGGGCCGCGCGCCTCTCTTCCCGCTACATAGGAGAGGTGCCGCTAGGCACATCCATGTCGGCGCAGCCGTGCCGCGAAGCGGCCCAAGAAAGAAGAGCGTACAAAACGGAAGCACCTAAATGCCCGCCAGCGGGACCAAGTCAGATCGGTGCAGGAGAAAGACCGTGGCCCTGAGACCGGCTCAACAGGGCGGCCGTAGGAGCATCAGCAACGCGCCGCCGTCAGGCGGGATGCGGAACGGACGGCCCCCCGGCGAAGGGCGCCGTTCTCTTTGAGCTGCGACCCTGGTGAGCGCCTTCGTGCCTAAAGCTGTGCCGTCGGGCTAAGTTTCAGCTTCAGATCGTTCTGAAAAGCCGAACATGGTTCGTCGAGTAACCCTTGAGGGAAGGATCCTTGTCGGGTTCCCTGTTTTTCGACAAAATCGCCCTGCAGAATTTATATTGCGTGATTTGGCGGCATCGCACTGCTGGGTGTCCGCCTTATAGCAAGCGTGGACCAAAACGGCTCCCACGTAATCATGCTCGACGTTGTTGGAAGAAAGGTGGGTCTGAATGTCTTGGAGAATGGCAACTCCATGGGACATCCCATCTGCTCCGGAGTAGGTCATTACGAGTTGACCGGGTCGTTCAAAGCCGCTTACCGAGCCGCTCCCTGCAACGTTCTCGTAGGTGCCAGACAAATCCGGGGCCGACGTGAATGTCACCTTGAAGGGGTGCCCCAGGCCGACGGGGGTGACATCCGTAAAGTCGGGACCGTAGTACACCGAGAGATCACGCAGTATGGAGATGATAACCCGATTGCGGCTTTCAAGTGTCCTCGCATCCCCCGAGGGCGCCACCTGATCTCTCGGGCAACCTTGTTCGGCGCCGCAGTTATTGAGGCGGCCGGCTTGGAAGCAGTTCCTTATGGCCCTCATGCATAAACCAGAGCACCCGTTTGAGGTGACTGCGAAGGGCCTTACGGGCGCGGATTGGCTCTTTGACCGGATCGATACCCAGTACATCCAGCGCCATCTCCTCTTCGCTGGCACTGTCGGCGCAAGCGTCCATGAGCTTCAAATAGAGCTCGAAATGCTTGTCATCATATGCGGTTAGGCTTTCCGACCAGGGGACTTCCGTTGCAATGGTTGGATCAGGCGTTGGGCGCGATCTGCTTTTCATCCATGTCTCGCTTTGGCGATGAACCAGGCCCCCGTTCCAATTCAGAATATCTCCATCTAGCGCACTTTCAACCGTTCTCGGCCTTCTTCGGACAGTCCCCAATCGTTGCATATGGTCGTGGGTTCCAAATTGGCGCACGGCTGCTCGCGACCAATACATCCTCAACTTGGCGAGGCGATGTAACGCCCGGCTGAACCAGAATGGCGCGGGTATTGAGCATCGCCGATTGGATCGAACCTCTTATTTTAGCTTCGCGATAATCTTGTCTGGCTGCTTGCAAGCGTCCATCATGCCGCCGTACATACGCTTAAGGATCTCGCCCATCACCGTACGAGCAGCAAACATTTCCAAAATCGATCTTGCAACTTGAGGCTTTGCGTTACTGCATAGCTGCATTGCACAAAATGTGTTTGCGCATTGCACAACTTTTAGCCATTAAGCTTACAGCTGATGCACGCGATGGTTTCCTCCCATTCCATGGTATCAGCTGTTCCCCTCTGAAGGTTTTGACTTTACACCTAAAGGGCCTCGGTTTTCCGATGCCCTTTTTTTGGCGGTCGCCACGTCGTTAATGGAACGCGGCTCGATCGCCGGTTCAGCCATCAGGCTTTGGAACCCGTTCTGCCCGGCCGACCCCTCCCGACAACAGTCTGACCTTCGCCAGCCTTCTACGGGCAAGCGTTCGCGCCAAAAGTTCAAAGCCGCGTCCGTAACATTCGACGATGAAAGCCAATGTCATCAGGTCGAGCAGGAACTCGTCGATCGCATGTGTGAGCGCATCAGACTTTTGTCCGAACTGAAGGAGCAGGGCGCGCGCGTCTTCGATCGCGGCCTGGCAATCGTCTGCATCTATCAGGGAACTGATCCTGTCAAAGATCTGCAAGCGTCCTCACTTTTCGGAAGCCACACTCAGCATCGAACGCCGCTGATGAGTGAGTTTCCAACAAAAGAACAGGGTAACGTTTCGCGAAAAATCGCTCGGCAGCGCGTCGATCGAGCATGATGCCTCAAATGACATGTGAATCCCGGCTCACCAAGATGTCGTTGAAGGCGAGTGAGCCGGCCCATGTCTGCGTCCCGGCCGCCTGACAACTGGTCAGGAGGAACTGTGGCCACATTCGTCGTAGGCAAATGGGCCATCTATTCTTAAGCCGCCACGGTTCAGCCTAGATTACATGGGAAGCGACAATAACGGAAAGAAAAGGTTCGCAAAATGAGTAGGGTGGCTGGATCAAACGAAGATTTGGCTGCACCAACGACCTTTGGGCCACTTCTGCAGCCCACCTTTCGCTCGATCTGGCTCGCGACGCAGGTTTCAAGCCTCGGCTGGTTGATGCAGACTGTCGCCATCAGCTGGCTGATGGCAACGATCTCGA
>NZ_JAMYLI010000045.1:0-37734 GCF_040317955.1 Mesorhizobium sp. M1342
TGGCCTCCAATCCAGCCAGCATCTTGAATCACAAACATCCGGCTTTGGGAATCCTACGATTCTCTCAAAATAGGAATCGCTCTAGCGCCACGCCTTCGGTCTCCAGATCTTCCTCGGTGATGCCGGTCAGTTTGGTGACGAACGGGTCGAGGGCGTATCTCTGACCAAACCGGTCGACCGGTCTGATATAGGCCTTGTGTGTGCCGAGCAGGGGGAAGTCGCCTTCAAGTCCAAGCCTGACCGCGCCGATCTGCGCGATCACCGGGTCGGGGTCGTGTGCCGCGCACCAGAATCGGCGTTGCGAGCCCTCCAGGCAAAGAAACTCGCAGTCGAATATGATTGCCGTCTTCACGATCACACCCTTCGAGCGTCAGGGCAGCGGGTATTGTCGGTGGACTTCAGTGCGTCGGAAATCCGACTTGGGCAAGTCCCGAACGCGTCGATCGGCTTGCAAACGTGCTGCGGGCAGGTTCGGCGCGTGCCGGAGGTTCAGCACAGTCACAGGCGGGACCATGGCCCCGCCTGTTCAATTCCTGTCTTAGTGCAGGCGGCCGCTCGCATGGGCCAGCATGGTGTAGACCTTGCCTGTGTCCGACGTCAGATAGGTCTGCGCCATGATGTTGTCGCGGTCGTTGCGCGAGACATCCTTGAGCAGCTTCTCGAAATCGTCGCAGTAGCGGTCGACGGCGGCGCGGAACTCGGCCTCGGCCTGATACTTGCGACGAATCTCGTCGAACGTCTGCTGTCCCTTCAGCGTGTAGAGCCGCCGCGTGAAGACGTCACGCTCGCCACGCCGGTAGCGGTTCCACAGCTCGATCGAAGCATCGTGGTCGATGGCACGCGCGATGTCGACGGAGAGCGAGTTCAGCGATTCCACGACATGCAGGGGCGAGCGCTGGGCAGGGGTAGCGCGCTGCGCTTCCACGGGGGCCGTAGGGGCTGCCGACCTGAGGTCCTCATCGTTCGATGCCGCGGTAAGCAGATCGCGCACCCATCCGCCCTGAGGCGTGCGGGCGCTGGCATCGCCGCGCGGACGCGGTGCCGCCTCAGCAGGACGCTCAAGGTCGAGCGTGCCTCGCAATGCAGGGCCGCCCAAGGGCGCCTGAGGCGTGCGCAGGTCCGGCTGCGGTGCCGGTGCACGGCGCGGCGGCTCGGCGGCGCGTGCGGCCGGCGCTTGCGGCGCTGGGCGCAGGTTGCGTGGTTCTGATCCGTCACCGCCGCCGCGGCCGGACTTGGCCACGATGTCCGAAAGCTCCTTGAGGGCGTTGATCTGCTCGGAAACGGCGCGGCGGATGGCCGAGGTCGATTCCTTTGCCTCTTCCGGCATTTCGATGACGCCCTTCTTGAGCTCGGCCCGGGTCAGGTCGAGTTCGCTCTTGATCGAGCCCGCGGTGCGCCGCATCTCCTCGGTCGCATCGGCAAAGCGCTTGGTTGCCGAATCGACGACGTCGGTGATGGCATTGCGGATCTTGTCGGCCGATTCCATCGTCTTGCCTTCGGCATTCTGCAGCGTCTGGCCGACGAGATTTTCGAACGAGCGCATGACCCTTTCGAGATCTTCCGACTTCTTGACTAGGCCGACGGCGAGGTCTTCGAGCGACGATTGCCTCTCGAGCGTGTGTTCGAGATTGCTCTGGGCCGAGCTCAGCAGGTCCGAAGCGCTGGACAGCAGGCGGCTGTGTTCGTCGAACTTGGTGGCGATCGACGCCACCTCGCGCAAGGTGGACGACGACAGTTCCGTCAGCCTTGTCGTGTTCGAATCGACCAGTCGCGCCGAGCTGGCGAAGGTCTGCGCGGCTTTCTCGGTGGTGGCGGCGAAGCTTTGCGTGCTGCCGCTCAGGCGTTCATCGACCTGGCCGAGATTGACCGCGGCCTGCTCGATCAGCTGGCCGAGCTGCGAACTAGACTTGGTCATCCGGCCGATGAGATCGGCGACGCTGTCGGACAGCGACGAGCGGGCGCCCTCGACCGCCGACAAGGTTTCGGCGGTGCGGTTCGCGAGTGCGTCGACAAGCGCGGCATTCTCGCTGCGCAGCTTCTCGGTGGCGCGTTCGGTGACCTCTTCCATGCTCTTTTGCAGGTCCGAGCCGCCCTGGGCGAAACGCTCGACCAAGGGCCGTGCGGTTTCGTCGAGGATCTTCGACATTTCGGCCGAACGTGCGGCGAGCATGGTGTTGAGTTCGCGGGTGTTGGCGCCGATCGTCTTGGCGGCATCGTTGGTGCTCTGGCCGATATGCTGGCCGACCGCGGTGAAGGTCTCGGCGATCACATTGGCGCGCGAGACGAGTTGCGCCTCGGCATTCGACACCTGCTCGTTGAGCTTCTGGCCCATCGTCTCGGCTGTGAAGGCGAGGCGGTTCTCGACGCCTGAGACCTGCTCTTCGACACGGGCGGCCGCGGCCGCGGCGCTCGAGGCGAGCCGCTCGTCGGCGCCGGCAAGCGCCTGCTCGATTTCGCGGGCGTGCACGGCCATGTCCTGGCCGGTCCGCCTGGCGCGTTCGGCGACCCTTTGCTCGGTATCGGCAAAGGCACCGACGATGGTCTCGGCATGCTCGCCGATCGTGGTGGTGCTGCTGGCGATGCGCGACACCAGGCGCTGATCCGCGTCGTCGAAGATACGGCCGATTTCCGAAGCACGGCTCGACAGCGCTTCCGAACCTTCGGCGATGCGCGAGACGAGCTGCTGGTCGGCGGCATCGAAGATGCGGCCAAGGTCCGATGCGCGTGCGGCAAGCGCTTCGGCCGATTCGCCGATGCGCATGCCGAGCCGCTGGTCGGCGCCTTCGAAGTTGCGCAGGATGTCGCCGGCGCGCGCGGCCAGCGACTGGGCCGTTTCGATGGCGCGGGCGACCAGCTTCTGGTCGGCGGCATCGAACGTGCCTGCAATCTCGCTTGCACGAGCTGCCAGATGATCGGCGGTGTCCTGAGCCCGGGCGGTCAGCTGATCGGCGGTTTCCTGGGCGCGGGCGGCGAGCTTCTGGTCCGCCGCTTCGAAGGTGCCGGCGATCTCGCTTGCGCGAGCAGCCAGTTGATCGGCGGTTTCATGGGCGCGGGCCAGCAGCGAGCTGGACGTGTCGTCCGCACGGGCAAGCAAGGCGCTCGACGTATCTTCCGCACGGGCGTGCAGGCGACGGTCTGCATCCTCGAAGGTGCGGGCGATGTCTTCGGCCCGCGCCAGCAGGGCGGCGGAGGTCTGCTCGGCGCGCTCGGCGATCTTGCGGTCGGCGTCGCTGAACGCGGCGCCGGCCTGCTCGTGCAGGGTGCTGGTGACTTCCAGCACCTTCTCGCGCAGGGCGCCGGCGACAAATACGGCGCTCTTCTCGAGCACGGCGCGGACGTTGTCGACGCCTGTCGAGAGCGCACGCTCCATGGTGCCGGCGCGCTCCTCGATGATGCCCGTCTGGCGGCTGAACGCCTGCTCGATCTTTTCGACATCCGCCGCGATCGCGTCGGAAATGCCGGTGCTTCTGGCGGCGATCTGGTCGATGTGACCCGACAGCGACCGGTCGACGTCCTTGCGGGCCTCGGCCAACTTGCCCAGATCGTCTTCCAGTGCGCGGGCCAGCATATTACGGCCCTCGGACAGCTTGCCGACATGTCCGGCGATGACGTCGTCGATATCGCCACGGCTTTCGGTAAGCTTCTGCAGGTCAGCTTCGAGGGCGCGTTTGAGAATGTCGCGGCCCTCGGCCAGTTTCTCGACCTGGCCGGCGACCAGACCGTCGATGCTGGAGCGGCTTTCGGCCAGCTTGGCGAGATCGGCTTCCAGCGCGCGCTTGAGAACATCGCGGCCTTCGGCGAGCTTCTCGACCTGGCCGGCGACCAGGCCATCGATGCTGGAGCGGCTCTCGGCCAGCTTGGCGAGATCGTCCTCGAGCGCCTTCGACAGGGTCGAGCGTTCCTGGACGAGCCTTTCCGCGTGGCTGTTGACGAGGCCGCCGACATTTTCGAGGTCGGCTTCAAGCGCTTTCGACAGCGTTGAACGATCCTGGACGAGCCTTTCGGAATGGCTGTTGACCAAGCCGTTGACGCTTTCGAGATCAGCCTCGAGCGCCCGGGCGAACTGTGCCCGGTCATCGACCAGCTTCTGCGACTGATCGGCAATGGTTCCCTTGATCGCATTGAGGTCGGATTCCAGAGCGCGCCGCAGGATGTCGCGACCCTCGGAAAGCTTCTCGACCTGACCGGCGACGAGCCCGTCGATGCTGGAGCGGCTGTCGGCCAGCTTGGCGAGGTCGTCCTCAAGTGCCCTGGACAGGGCGGAGCGGTCTTGGACAAGCTTGTTCATGTGATCGGCGATGACGCTGTTCACATTCTGCAGGTCGGTTTCCAGCACCCGCGAAAGCTGCCCGCGATCCTCGGCCAGCTTTTCCGACTGGCTTGAGATGACGCCCTTGATCGTGTTCAGGTCGGATTCCAGCGCGCGCTTGAGAATGTCGCGGCCTTCGGCCAGCTTCTCGACCTGACCGGCGACCAGACCGTCGATGCTCGAACGGCTTTCGGCCAGCTTGGCAAGGTCGGCTTCAAGGGTCTGCGACAGCAGGCTGCGGTCTTCGGCGAGGCGTCCTGAATGCCCTTCGATCAGGCCGCGTATGCCGGACAGATCATTGTCGAGCGAATGGGAAAGCTGTGTGCGGTCCTCTGCCAGTTTGGCGGAATGGGTTTCGATGAGGCTCTTGATGCCGACGATGTCGTTTTCCAACGCCTTGGCGAGCACGGCGCGGCCTTCGGCGATCTTTTCCACCTGACCGGCGACCAGACCGTCGATGTCGGCGCGGCTGTCGGACAGTTTGCCGAGATCGGCTTCCAAAGCGCGCGACAGGATGTTGCGGCCCTCGGCGAGTTTTCCGACATGACCTGCGACCATTTCATCAATGATCGTACGAGCTTGCACCAGTTTTCCGGAGTCTTCGTTCAAGGCAGTGGAGAGCCTGTTGCGGCCTTCTTCCAGCCTTTCGAGATGGCTGCCGAGCGATGCATCGATGGCCGCCCGCGATTCATTGACCTTGCGCAGATCCTCTTCAAGAGCGCGCGAGATCAGGCTGCGGCCTTCGGCCAGCTTCTGTACCTGGTTGGTCACCGCCGCATCGATGCCGGCGCGGCCCTCGGCGAACTTCGCCAGGTCGGCCTCCATGGCCGTGGCCATGCGTTCGCGGCTTTCTGACAGTTTCCTGCTGTGGTTCTCGACGGCTTCCTCGATGCCGACGCGGGCGTCGGCGAGCCGCTGGATGTCACTGTCGAACGAACGCGACACGACGTGGCGGGCGGCTTCCATGCGCCCGGCGAAGTCGCTGGCGCGGGCTTCGAGCATAGAGGAGGTCGAAGTGACGATGTCGGCCATGTCGGCGCCGATCTGGGTCTTGCCCTGATCGATCATCGCCGACAACGTATCCTTGCTCTCGGCAAAGGTGTGGGCGATTTCGCGGGCGCGCTCGACCAGCGTTTCGTTGATCTGGCGGGCGCGGGCCTCGAGTGCCGCATTGAGCTTCTGCGTTCCGGTGTCGAGCGCCTCGGCGCGGGTCTGGAACTCGCTGATCAGTGCCTGGCCGCGTTCGGCGAGCGTCCGCTCGATGCCGTTGAGGCTGGCCTCGAATTCGGAATTGAGGGTGCGCGCGGCGCCGCCGAGCAGCGACACCATGCCGGTGGTGCGATCGTCGAGCAGATCGGTCAACGACCGCGTCAGGCCGTCCGTGGTGTCCGTCAGCTTGGCAATGCGGGTGTCGAGAAGGCTGGCGAAGGCCTCGCCCGAGGTCGACAGCCGATCGGTGATCGAATCGAGCCGGCCTTCGACCGAATCGAAGATCGACATCGAGCTTTCGTTGATGCGATCGATCAGCGTGTCGCCGGAATTGGTGATCGTCATCGACAATTTGGTCGATGCATTCAGGATCGAGTCGCGGATGATATCGGAGGCGGCGCCGATCTCGTCCTTCAGCGTCTCATGCGCGCCGGTGATCGAGGCGCGGACGCGCTCGGCATGGGTGACGACGGCTTCGCGCTCGCTGCCGAGCCCGTCGACCAGCGAACGGATGCGGGATTCATTCTCGGAATAGGAGCGTTCGATCTGGTTGACTTCGCTGTGGACAAGCGTTTCCAGTTCGACGGCGCGGGCAAGTGTGCGTTCGATGCCTTCGCCCATGGCCGCGACTTCGCGACGAACGGCCTGGCCGATCATCATGACGCGATCCTGGGCAAGGTTTTCCGGCTCGGTCAGGCGGAAGGCCACTTCGGTCATGGACTGTGCGGCGATGCGCATTTCCTGGGCGCGGCGAATCATGGCGGCGAAGGCCCAGAACAGGATGACGGGCACGATGGCCGCGACAGCGAGGCCGATCAGTTCCGGACGGGCAAGGAACTGGTCGAGCGTACGGATTCTCCAGATGCTCGGTCCGAAAAGCAGATTGGCCAAACCGCCGGCGCCGGCGAACCAGGCGAGCGAAACGAAGGCGACGACCCAGTAAATGGTGTTCGAGGCACGCCTGTTGAGGCTGTGCAGAAGCGTCTTGTAGTCCTTCTGGCGATCGTCATTGGCCGGCGCGAAACCCGCGGGCTGGGCGCCATTGCGCGGTTCCACGGGGCGCAATTCGGCAGGCTTGGCCTTGGGCGCGGGTTTCGCGGCGTGGTTCTGATTGACCACAGGCTCCGGGTTTTGTTCCGGCTTATGATTGCGTCCCTCGCGCGCCAGCTCGTCGGCCGCCTGGGATATCTGAGCTTCCAGATCCTCCATCGAAGCCGCGATGTCGAGGTCGCCGCTGCCGATCTCGTTGCTGAGGTCGAGATCGAGCGCCTTTTCCAGTTCCCTGGCCACGTCGCTGTCGAGAGTTCTCGTCGTCGTTGGTTTCTTTGCCATGCCTTCGCTACCCTGTACTAGCTGCCGCGGGCTTATAATTCTGTTTGTCTTGCCCCGCGCAGGAGGCTGAAAATGGACCCCTCGTATCGTAATGACACAGGGGGGTAAAGAAAACATGCATTCCGCGGGATACGTAAAACTTTAAATATAAGGTTAACGGAACTGTGATTTGGGCGCCGCTTTGGCAACATTTTTCCCGGCCATTCATTAACCCGTTGTCCATTGGATTCGCCTAGGTTTTTGGGCGAATCGAAGAAACGGAGTTCGAGTTCATGCGTGGCGAAAGCGGCATTGCCTTCTCAATGCCCGGGGGCGACGTATCCGGACCAAGGCGGTCACGGCCGGTCGATTTGGCACACCTTGCCCGCCAGACGATGGGCGACCGCAGCCTTGAGCAAGAGGTGCTGGCGCTGTTTGTACAGCAGGCGGTGTCCGTGCGCGACAGAATAGTCGACGCCGACATCAAGGACCGGCTTCTGCTCGCCCATGGATTAAAGGGTTCGGCACGGGGCGTCGGCGCCTTTGCCATTGCCGATTGCGCCACCGAGATCGAGCACCGGCCGGAAGACGGCCAGACGCTCAAGCGGCTTGGCACGCTGATCGACGAAGTGCGCGATTTCATCGCCGCCATCAACCGCTGAATCCGCGCCGAACCCGATTTGCGGAAAAACGTCATCGGGCGGCGCTTTCATGCGGCAGTTGACTTGTCAGCCGGAGTGATTATCTCGGCTGGAACTCCCTTCAGGTGACAAATGACCAAGCTGACTTTCATTGCCCATGACGGCACGCATTTCGACATGGACGCCGAGAACGGCTCTACGGTCATGGAGAACGCGATCCGCAACGCCGTGCCCGGGATCGAAGCCGAATGCGGCGGTGCCTGCGCCTGTGCCACCTGTCACGTCTATGTCGACGAAGCCTGGACGGCTGAAGTCGGCGAGCCGGAAGCGATGGAAGAGGACATGCTGGACTTCGCCTACGACGTCCAGCCCAACTCGCGCCTGTCATGCCAGATCAAGGTCCGCGATGCGCTTGACGGCCTGGTTGTCCGCGTGCCCGCCCGCCAGGGATAAGCGCAGGATCTTTGCCAACTGATTTTTCCCGCTGCGGCTTGGCAGCGGAGCATTGGTCATGCAGTGTCCTGCTCTCTTCGCAGCGAGGCACATCGCATGACCGAGACCACCAAGACAGACGTGCTTATTGTCGGGGCAGGGCCGGTCGGCCTGTTTGCCGTGTTCGAGCTCGGCCTGTTCGACATGAAGTGCCACCTGATCGACATTCTGGATCGGCCGGGCGGCCAGTGCGCGGAGCTCTATCCGGAAAAGCCGATCTACGACATTCCAGGCTGGCCTTCGATCTCGGCGCAGGGGCTGGTCGACAAATTGCTCGAGCAGATCGCGCCGTTCAAGCCTGATTTCAGCTACAACCGAATGGTTTCCAGCCTGGAAAAACTGGAGGACGGCAGTTTTCGCGTCACCACCGACGAAAATGAGGTGTTCGAGGCCAAGGTGGTGGTGATTGCCGCCGGCGGCGGCTCCTTCCAGCCCAAGCGTCCGCCGATCCCCGGCATAGAGCCCTATGAAGGCAAGAGTGTCTTCTATTCGGTGCGCCGGATGGAGGATTTTCGCGGCCATGACCTCGTCATTGTCGGCGGCGGTGACTCGGCACTCGACTGGACGCTGAACCTGCAGCCGGTGGCAAAGAGCGTGACGCTGGTGCACCGGCGGCCCGAGTTCCGTGCCGCCCCCGACAGCGTCAACAAGATGTATGCCATGCAGGAAATGAGGCAGCTGGAATTCCAGGTCGGGCAGGTGACCGGATTGACCGGTGCCGACGGCCAACTGTCATCGGCCACCATCAAGGGACCGGACGGCGATGTCGAGGTGCCTTGCACGCGCATGCTGCCGTTCTTCGGCCTGACCATGAAGCTCGGACCGATCGCGGAATGGGGTCTCAACCTTCACGAGAACCTTATTCCGGTCGATACCGAGAAGTTCCAGACATCGGTGCCTGGTATCTTCGCGGTCGGCGACATCAACTGGTATCCGGGCAAGCTGAAGCTGATCCTGTCGGGCTTCCACGAAGTGGCGCTGATGGCGCAG
This sequence comes from Mesorhizobium sp. M1342, assembly GCF_040317955.1. Taxonomy (NCBI): domain Bacteria; kingdom Pseudomonadati; phylum Pseudomonadota; class Alphaproteobacteria; order Hyphomicrobiales; family Phyllobacteriaceae; genus Mesorhizobium; species Mesorhizobium sp. M1342. The sequence continues at coordinate 8,953 of NZ_JAMYLI010000045.1, forward strand.
GCCGCCAAGCGCATCATCAGCCCCGGCGAGCGCATCGTTTTCCAGTACACGACCTCCTCGACCAGCCTGCAGAAGAAGCTCGGCGTCTCCGGCTGAAGCTTACTCGGCGAGGATGGGCGTCGCATTGTCGGCGTAACCGCGAAGCTCCTTTTCGGGCATCAGCGTCAGCGTGATCAGCCCCAGCAGCAATGTAGCGGCGGCGACGGCAAAGATCATCACGAACGGCTCGACCGTCGCGCTATGGCCCACGATCCGCACGCCTTCACCGGCAAGCGGCAGGCCGTAGCCCAGAGCGACCGCGCCGAGCATCGCGACACCAAGCGCACTGCCAAGCGAACGCAGGAATGTCAGCACGCCCGTCGCGACGCCGAGATGCACGCGATCGACGGCGTTCTGGACCGACACGGTGGTGACCGGAAACGTCGTTCCGGTTCCAAACCCGATGCAGATCGTCAAGACCTCTACCTCCAGCAGCGTTGCATATCCTGCGACGACGGCCAGCAGGCAGAGGCACAGCATGCTGAAGACGACGCCCACCATTGCAATGCGCTTGTAGTGGGTGAAATGCGGTATCATGCGCCCGCTGAATGCCGCGCCGCCGACGGTCCCCAGCAGAAGCCCAAGCATCGCGATGCCCGACTCTGCTGCCGACAGGCCGAGCACCGCCTGAAGATAGACGGGCAGGTACACAGCCATGCCGACGCTTGCGGCCTGAAGCAGGAACATCGAAAGCGTGCCTGCCAGAACGATTGGATTGCCAAGCACTTCAAGCGAGATGAGCGGCTCGGCGGCTCGCATAAGCCGCAAGGCAAAAGCGCCCCAGAAAATCGCCGAACCGCAGAGAACGCCGATGACTTCAAGCGAAATCCAGGGATAGGCGCTGCCGCCCCAGTTCAATGCGAGCAGCAGCAGCGCCGTGGCAATGATCAGAAGCAACGCGCCCAGGGCGTCGATACGATGGCGCTTTGCGGCAACGGGCAGTTTCTTGAGCGGCTTGTTGATGATCGCCATCGCAAGAACACCAAGCGGAATGTTGATCCAGAAGATCAGTGACCAGTGCAGGTGCTCGGCGAAAGTGCCGCCGAGCAACGGACCGGCAACGCTGGCGACGGCCCATGTGCCGGAGAACCAGGCGGCATAGCGTGCCCGCTCGCGCGGCGGAACGAGATCGCCGACGACGGTCTGCGTCAAAGCGAACAAGCCGCCGCCGCCGGCGCCCTGGATCGCCCGCCCGACAACCAGCACAAACATGTTGGGAGCCATCGCACTGACCAGCGATCCCGCCAAAAAGATCAGGATCGCGGCATAGACGGTTGGCCGGCGTCCGTAGACATCGGAAATCTTGCCGTAGAGCGGGGCCACGGCGGTAGCGGTCAGGAGATAACCGGTGACGATCCATGGCAGATAGTGTGCGTTTCCGAGCGCATGCCCGATGGTCGGCATGGCCGGCGCGACAATGGTCTGATCGAGTGCCGCCAACAGCATCGACAACAGCACGCCGCCGATAATGGCGTTCTTTTCGCTCTCTGTTATCGGCGTGCCGGTTTCCGCCATCGTTTTGTTATCGACAGCCTGGTTCATGATCGTTCATCCATAAGCTTGCGATTTGACCGGCGCTGTTCAGCCGTTCCGGTTTCTCGACCGTTCGGATCGCATTGGTGTTTTATGCTCGCGTCTGGCGAGCCTGATATATGTCGTCCCATATAGGCCGGTTTCGACAGCGGCTCGAAAGTTTTTCGAATCTGGCACTACGCTTCGGCGAATTTGGCTTCAGTTCGGGTGCGTTCAGGCCGGCGGCAGTCGGCCGTTGCCGATGCGCTCCATGCGGTAGCGCAGCAGCCGCAGGATGCGGCTTTCGAAATTGACGCTTTCGACGCGGTCGAACTGAAGCTGGGCGCGGTCGTGCCTGGCCAGGACAGCCGCGGTGATCGCGGCCGCCTTGGCCTTGGCGGCGTCGCAGTTCTTTTGCGGGTAGGTGGCCTTCAAGGCCTCTTCGAGTTCGCCGCCATGGTTCTTGGCGATTTCGACATGGCGCTCCTCATGGCGCTTGATGTCGGCGGACAGCGTATCCCAGAACAGCCTGACATCGGCATCGGCCTTGCGCGGGCGGCGCCACTCGGGAAGGATCACCTTCACCTTGACGGTCACCACCGCGTCGGCGATTCGGCAGGAACTCGGTGTCTGCGCATAGCTGATACGGGTGGTGAAGGCCATTTGCGTGGCGCCCGGGTGCCGGGTGCCGGTGCTTTTCACCTCCGGCCCGCGTTTGGAGAGTTGTGCCTCGATGTCGTCGAGCGTGCTGCCGCCGATGGCGAAATAGCTGTACGTCTTGACGAGATTGGCGGCAGCCGCCGGAAGCGGGGTCATGGCGAGCAGCAGCGCGCAAGCCAAGGATTGTTTCACGCACAGGGACGGTTTTTTCATGCCAAGCATGGATCGTTTCATCATGTTGCCTCTTCGACCACCTTGCTTTACGGCCGTTGCCGGCGCAATGAAATTGATCCGCCAGGGATCACACATGATTGATGAACTCCATGGTCGATGAGCAATGACGGCCAGGCGATGGCAGTTGGCGCATGGACGCCACCTCGACCTTGGCGGCAAGGCCGTGGTCGTCGGCATCCTCAATGTCACGCCCGATAGCTTTTCCGACGGCGGCCAGTTCGACGCCCCTGAAAAGGCGCTGGCCCAGGCGCGCCGCATGATCGGGGAAGGCGCATTGGTTGTCGATGTCGGCGGAGAATCGACGCGCCCAGGTGCCGCCGCGGTATCGGCCAGCCAGGAACAGGACCGCATCCTGCCTGTGATCGAAGCGCTGGGGGGCGTGAGCGAGGTGCTGATTTCGGTCGACACCTATCGCGCCGACACGGCGCGGCTGGCGGTTGCCGCCGGCGCGCATATCGTCAACGATGTCTGGGGTTTGCAGCGCGAGCCCGATATTGCGCGTGTCGCCGCCGACACCGGCGCCGGGCTTGTCATCATGCATACCGGGCGGGATCGCCAGAAACTGCCGGATGTGATTGCCGATCAATTGACGTTCCTGCGAAGGTCGCTGGAAATCGTCCGCCAGAACGGCATCGCCGACGATCGTATCGTGCTCGATCCCGGTTTCGGATTCGCCAAGGAGACGGCGGAGGAAAATCTCGACCTGATGGCACGCTTTTCGGAATTGCATGCACTTGGCTTGCCGCTGATGGCCGGTACGTCGCGAAAGCGCTTCATCGGCACGGTCACCGGCCGTGATGCCGCCGACAGAGCGGTCGGAACAGCGGCGACCAGCGTCATCTTGAGGCTCCAGGGCGCCGATCTGTTTCGCGTCCACGATGTCGCATTCAACGTGGACGCTTTGGCGCTCGCGGATGCTATGCTGGCGCGTCAGACGGACCGGGCGAGAAACTGAGCGATGTATGTCATCCGCATGAAGAACTGCGCTTTCTTTGCCCGGCACGGCGTGCTGGACGAGGAGGAAAGGCTCGGCCAGCGCTTCTATGTCGATGCCGTTCTCACCGTCGATCCAGGCCGGGCGCTTGCCGAGGATTCCATCGAGGATACGGTCCATTACGGCATTGCATTCACCGTCATTGAAAAGATCATCACCGGGCAGCGCCGTTTTCTGATCGAGTCGCTGGCGCTCGAAGTGGCCCGTGCGCTGACGGCGCGTTTTCCGCAGATAAAGAAAGCCGAGATCACGGTGCGCAAGCCGAACGCACCGGTGCCCGGCGTGCTCGATTATGTCGAGGTGACCGTTGTCTGGCCCGAATAGTACCGTTTATCTCAGCCTTGGCGGCAATCTTGGAGATCCGGCGAAATCCATGGGCGCGGCGCTGCGCATGCTGGATGCCGACGCGGATACGCGCGTCACCGGCGTCTCCTCGCTTTATCGCACGCCGCCCTGGGGCAAGCTCGATCAGCCGGATTTTCTCAATGCGGCCGCCGAGATTTCCACTGTGCTTGCACCGCGTGCCTTGCTCGACCTCTGCCTCGATGCGGAGCGCAAGCTGAAGCGGGTCCGGGAGGAGCGCTGGGGGCCGCGGCTGATCGATATCGACATTCTGGTGTTCGGCGACCGCGTCATCCACGAGACCGGGCTGGAGGTGCCGCATCCGCGCATGCTGGAGCGCGCCTTCGTGCTGGCGCCGCTGGCCGAGATCGCACCCGGCCTGGTTGTCAGCGGCCGCAGCATCACCGACCGGCTGGTCGCCGTCGATACCTCAGGCATCGAGCGATTGTCGTCCGGCCGGGATTGGTGGCTGGCCTGAGGTCCGGACCAGGCAGTAGCCGGATCTTCAGCCAGAGAAGCCGCCACCATCCAGGAACGCCTGCTCCTGCACCGTGGTTTCGCGGCCAAGCATCCTGTTTCGATGCGGAAAACGGCCGAAATGCTGAATGATATCGCGGTGTTCGACAGCGTATTTCAGGTAGGGCTCGGCCCTGGCCTGCGTCAGCTCGACCGAAATGTCCTGGTCGGCCAGCAGTTCCGAATGCTCGTACGGCAGGTAGAGGAAAACGCGGAGTTCTTCCTCGAGTGCCAGGTCATGGCCGGCCGCGACCGCCCTCTCCGCGAAATATCTGGCGAGCGGATCGGTCGCGTACATATGGCCGGTGCCGCGAAAACAGTTCCGCGGAAACTGATCGAGCAGGATCATCAGCGCCAGCGCGCCTTCGGCATGTTCCAGCCAGTCGTCGCATTCACGCCGAGCGGCGGCATAGTGCAGGCCGAGAAAGCGGTCGCGGAACTCGGCATCGAATGCTTCGTTCTTCTCGAACCAGGCATCCTCGCCGGCATCGCGCCAGAATTTGGTGACCGATAGGGCCCGGCTGTCCAATTCCATGCATAGTTCCTTGCTCAATCGGCGGGTTCGGACTTGTGCAGCACACCCGCGGTCTCTTCATTGAGTGCCTGACCAGGCCGGCGCGGCGTGGAGAGCGGTGTCGGAATCGGCGTGCCGATATTGCCTCTCAGGAAGCGCTGTCCGGCGCGAATGCCTTCGGCAAGCTGGGTTTCGAAGCGATCGGTGTCGCGGCGCCTGACGTCTTCGATCGTTTCAGCCACGTCTTCGGGGTCGACGCCCAGCGATTCCAGTGCCGAGCCACCGAAAACAAGTGCGGATTCGAAGGTTTCGCGCAGTTGGTAGTCGACGCCGGCACGAATGAGCTGCAGCGCCGTTCCACGGTCGAATGCGCGGGCCAGCACTGTGAGCAGTGGGAATTCGGCCTTGATCAACTGGGCGATGCGAACAGCCACATCGGCCTTGTCGACGCAGATCAGCACGGCGCGCGCCCGGCCGGCACCGGCGGCATGCAGGATGTCCAGTCGCGTGCCGTCGCCATAGTAGACCTTGAAGCCGAAATCGGCCGCCGCCTGGATCATTTCGACATCATTGTCGATGATCGAGACGTCGATGCCGCGCAGCAGCAGCGGCTGGCTCGCGATCTGGCCGAAGCGGCCGAAGCCAATGACCAGCACGCTGCCGGTCAGGCCATCGGCGACATCGACGCCGTCGAGCGACTGCTCGTCGCGCGGCGTCAGATAGCGCAAGGCGATGATCGCCAGCGGCGTCAGCACCATGGAGATGATAACGATCGCCGTCAGCGTCGCGTTGGCCTGGCCGTCTATGATGCCGACCGCCGCGGCCGCCGAGTAAAGGACAAAGGCGAATTCGCCGCCTTGTGCCATGAAGACCGCGCGCTCAAGCGCTTCGCGGTGGCCTGACTTCAGGATACGGGCGACGATGTAGATGCCGAACGCCTTCATCACCATGTAGGCGACGACATAGACGGCGATCAGCCGCCAGTTCGCCGCGACCACATGCAGGTCGAGCGACATGCCCACCGCGAGAAAGAACAGACCGAGCAGGATGCCGCGGAAGGGTTCGATGTCAGCTTCGAGCTGATGGCGGAAGGTCGATTCGGACAAAAGCACGCCGGCCAGGAAGGCACCCATCGCCATCGACAGGCCGCTGAGCTGCATGGCGAGGGCGGATCCGAGAACGACCAGGAGCGCTGCCGCCGTCATCACCTCGCGGGCACGGGCATCCGCCAGGATGCGGAAGAACGGATTGAGCAGATAGCGGCCTGCCACCACCAGGCCGACGATCGCGGCGAGCCCGATGCCGACCTCGGTCAGCCGCTCCGACAGGCTGGTGTCGGCCCCACCGGGCGCCAGGAACGCGATCAGGGCCAGCAGCGGTACGATGGCTAGGTCTTCAAACAGCAGGACCGATACGATGCGCTGGCCTTTCGGGGCGGCGATTTCACCGCGTTCCTCGAGAAGTTGCATGACGATCGCTGTCGAAGTCAGCACGAAGCCGGCGCCGGCGACGAAGGATTGTGCGATCGGAAACCCTCCAGCCATGCCGACACCGGTCAGCAGCAGCGCGCAGACGCCGACCTGCAGGGCGCCGAGGCCGAATATCTCACGGCGCAGGCCCCAGAGCCGCGATGGCTGCATTTCCAGCCCGATGATGAACAGGAACATCACAACGCCGAGTTCGGCGACATGAAGAATGGCTTCCGATTCGGAAAAGACGCCGAGGCCGAACGGGCCAATCACCACGCCGGCGGCCAGATAGCCGAGAATCGAGCCGAGGCCCATGCGCTTGAAAATGGGAACGGCGACGACACCGGCAGCAAGCAGCGCCACCACCTGAACCAGATCACTGCCCGATGCTTCCGCCGCCATGCCTCTTGTCCCTGTGTCTCACAGCACTCCTTGCATGCAGTTGGAGCGGGAGGCAAGGCGAGAAATCTGCCGGGAAAGGTAGGGTGCCGTTGCAGCGATTCCCCTGGTGGAACAACGGTCCCCGCTTGCCTGTCGGACGTTCGGCATCTATATCTCGTATATGCCTGACTATTCGTCCCGGCCGTCTTCGACGCCACATATCCCGATGGATGCGCTCAGCGAAGTTTTACAAGACTTTCGCTTGAGTGGTGTCAACTATGGTCGCTGCGAGCTCCGGCACCCATGGAGCATAGACTTTCCGCAACAACAGCTGCTTCGGTTTCACTTTGTCGGCCAGGGCCCGTGCTGGATTCATACTGAATCGCAAGGCTGGCAGGAGTTGCGCGATGGCGATCTGGTGCTGCTGCCGCAAGGCATCGCCCATCGGCTGGCGAGCGCGCCGGACGTTGCAGGGGACTCGCTCGAAGGTTGCCAGGTGATCAAGTTGGGGGGCAACGTCTGCGAAGTGGTACGGCAAGGAACGGGCGCGACGAGCACCCTTTTCTGCGGCTCCATGGCCTTGGACTCCTATGCGCTCAACCCATTGATCACGTTGATGCCGCCTGTCATCAAGGGTTGCGACGTGGCCGGCAATGACCCGGTCGTCGGTCCTTTGCTGGCGGCCATGACGGTGGAGGCCTCGCAACCGCAGATGGGCAGCGCCACGATTCTCTCGCGTATGGCCGACTTGCTAACGGCCCGGCTCATACGCTGCTGGGTCAATTGCAACGGAGCCTCGACCACCGGTTGGCTCGCAGCCATCCGCGACCCCCATATAGGCCGCGCTTTGGCGGCCATGCACCGCGACCCCGGCCACAACTGGACGCTGGGAAGCCTGGCCGGCGTGGCAGGCCAATCGCGTTCGATTTTCGCCGAGCGTTTCAGTGCGGTATTGGGAGAGGGTGCCGCACACTATCTCGCCCGCCTGCGTATGCAGCTTGCCCGCGAATTGCTGGGCCAAAACGGCTTGTCGGTTGCCGAAGTCGCTACCCGTTTGGGCTATGATTCCGAGGCATCCTTCGCGCGCGCGTTCAAGCGCATCACCAATGTCTCGCCGGGCGTTGTGCGTCGCACAATTCCCGGACGAATGGATATGAATTTCGGATTCTAAGATACATATCATCCGAGCGGACTCGCCTATTTAAGACCTCCAAACTTTGGAGATCTTTCCGTGACTGACACAACATTACAGCTTGAAGACGCCGCGATTGGCCTTGATGCCGATGCACCAGCCGCGTGGAGCGCAGCCACTTGGTTCGCGGTCATTTCATTGGCGGCCACCAGCTTTGCCCTGGTGTCTGCCGAATTCCTGCCCGCAGGTCTGCTGACGCCAATGGCACGCGATCTCGGCATCAGCGAGGGGACGGCCGGACAGGTCGTCACCGCCACCGCTTCCGTCGGCGCCGTGACGGCCATGTTGAGCAATGTTCTCATCGGCCGCTTGAACCGCAAGGCGGTGCTGGTTGGTCTCAGCGCCCTTGCGGTCGGTTCCAATATCCTGGCGGCGCTGGCGACCGATTTCTGGCTGTTGCTGTTGGGCCGGGCCGGGCTGGGCATCGCTCTCAGCGCTTTCTGGGCACTTTCGGTCGCCGTCGTGGCGAGGCTGGTTGGCGCCAATGCGACAGGTCGGGGCATGGCGATCGTCACCCTCGGCGTCTCGCTTGCCACCATTGCCGCACCGTCGATGGGCGCGCTGATCAGTGACTGGATAGGGTGGCGCAGTGCCATGGCCATGACGGCGGGGCTGGCCGCGCTTGCCATGCTGCTGCAGTTTCTCAGCCTGCCGACCTTGCCTGCAACGGCAAGCAACAGCCTTGCAGATGTATTTCGGCTAACCCGGCGGCGCGGCATCCAACTCGGCATGCTGGCTATTGTTTTGCTGATGACGGGGCATTTTGCCGGCTCGGTCTATGTGCGTCCCTTCCTCGAACAGGTGACACTCCTTACAACCGGACCGATTGCCTTGGCTCTGCTCGGGTTTGGCATCGCTGCCGTGATCGGTAATGTTGCCGGCGGCCGCATGGCCGACACCAACATCCACATGGCCCTCGCAGTCACCGCGGCGTTGATGGCGGTTGCGGCACTTACTTTGGTGCTTTGGGGCTCGCATATCGGCGTTGCCTTCGGCTTCGTTACGCTGTGGGGTTTCGCCTTTGGCATGGCGCCGGTGGTGCTGCCGACCAATATGTCGCGCGCGGCGCCTGATGCGCTGGAGGCAGCGGGCAGCCTGATGGTCACCTCTTTCCAAATTGCCATCACCATCGGCGCGGTTGTCGGCGGCTATGTCGTGGACACCTATGGCGCGACTGGGCCTTTGACTCTGACTGCTATCCTTGCCGCATCGACCGCCGTCTTGGCGCTGCTGCAGCCGCGCAGCTGAACTTTGCTGCCGCTGATAAAATAGCCTGAATCCGGGCCGCCGCCGATGTTGCAGGCGCGATACACAAGTTGAGGCCGGGAACACGTTGCATCTTGCCGCAATCGAAGGCTAAGGACGCTCGGCTTCGGCCATTGGAGGGTGATCGACGATCAAGTCGCGCCCTTTTGAGGAGATGACTGACATGAAGAAGTTTTTGTTTGTTGCCGTCGGCCTGGCGGTGCTTGCCGGTTCGGCTTGCTCGAAGGCGCCCGAGTGCACGGCGGAAATCGCGACCAAGAAGGCGCAGGACATGGCTACCGCGCTGCAGGAAGCGATTACCAAGGACCCGTCCAAAGCGGCTGATCTGACGGCCAAGGTCCAGGCGGTGACAACCAAGTATCAGGGCGCTACGACATTGGCCGACGCCTGCAAGGCCTATGACGAACTGACGGCCACGATCAAAGGCTAACGCCCTGATTCGATTTGATCAAACGAGGCGGCGACCGTTGGGTCGCCGCCTTTTCTTTTGAATTGTTCAGTTCGGCGCGATGGAGCCGACTTCGACCGCGTCGACGCGCTTCAGGCTCATGCCGATCACCGGCACCAGCTGGTCGTCGACGCGCACGGCAATAGTCACCGTCATCGAATTGTCGTCAGGGATGCGAGCCTGCATGACGCCGCGCAGCTGGTTGCGGTTGATGGTGAAGACCACCTTGCGGGGATCGACGACGTTGCCGCCGATGATGTCGAGGCCGGAACCGGTCGCGCCACCCATGAAGCTGCCCTTGTAGCCCTCACGGCCCTTGCGCTCGATCTTGGCCGACATCGGTTGGGTGAACATGCCGACCCGACAGCCGCCGTCGAGCGACATGCCGACCTTGCCGTCGGGCGTCGAGCCGGTGAAGCTGCAGTTGAACTTCGTGCCTTTGTATTTGCCGGCGACGATTTCGCCGGGACCGATCCACTTGCCTTCGGCGGACTGGAAGAACTGCTTGTCCGGCTCCGCCGCAGAGGCCACTCCGGCAATGCCGACGACTGCCGTAATCACCGTTGCCAAGGGCAGGACGCTGGATAGAATTACGCTTTTCATCGACGACACCCGGCAACAAAGATGCTGTTTGGAACCCGTCTGACCATGAACAAGATTGGTTAATGCTTCGTCACCGCGGGGCCGCCGCAAAGCAGTCCGGTAACAATTCCGAAGGTCCAGACACTCCAGCCCGGCTCACTTGCCGGATGGGGTCGTTTCACCGTCTTTCCTGGTTGCGAACGATGTCAGTGCCGAGAGGAAATCACCAAGTCCGGGACGCTTGGCGGCGCTGAAGGGCAGGGGTCGCGCCGTCTCCATCGCGGCGATGCCGATGCGCGCCGTCATCATGCCGTTGACGACGCCCTCGCCAAGCTTGGCCGAAAGGCGCGCGGCCAGGCCGTGGCCGACGATCTGCTGGACGAAACTGTCGCCGACCGCGATCGAGCCGGTGACCGCCAGATGCGCCAGCACGCTGCGCGCCAGGCGCAAGAAACCCAGCGTTCCCGGCCGTCCACCATAGAGTTCCGACAGGCGGCGAATGAGCCGCCCCGCCTCGAACACCACATAGGCAACATCGACGAGTGCGCGTGGACTGACCGCCGTCACCAGCGAAACGCGTTTGGCGGCTTCGAGAATCATCACCTTCGCCCTGGCATCGAGTGGTCCGAGAATTTCAGCCTCGGCCAGACGCACGAGATTGCCGCCGTCGATGATTTCGCCGCGCAGTTCGGCCAACGTGCGCCGGCCGGCCGCGGTTTCGGGTTTGGCCGCGACAAAGGCCGACAATTCGTCGACGACCGATCGTGCAGCCTTGGGATCGTCGCGGGCGATCGCGTCGAGCGCACGCTTCTGCAGCTTTTCGACCTCGGCAAGGCGGACGATCGCCAGGAATTCGCGAATCAGGATCACCAGAAGCGCCAGCACGGCAATGGCAGCCATGCCCGCAGCCAGCCAGCCCAGCCATTCGGCACGCGCGAAGAGGTCGCGGATGAGCTGGTCGGTCCATAGGCCGACCGCCAGCGAAACCAGCACGCCAAAGGCGCCGAAGAAGATGCTGCCGAGCAGCGAACGCTTCCTGGGGGCAATGGCCGGCGGCGGCTCCGCGGCAATGATGTCAGGCTCGTCGAAGACATCGACTTCCGCCGGGATGACCATCGCGACATCGGCCTTCATCGCGCTGGGTTTGCGCTGGGCATCGGCCTGGGCACGGCGCGCCTGCGGCGCCTCTTGCCTTGGTTCGGCTTCCGGCTCGATGCGGAACGCTGCCGGCTTGCGGGGCGCAGTCATGCCAGATGATCTCCGATCAGGAACTGCAAGGCACGGTCGAGCCTGATATGCGGCAGCGACAGGGTGATACCTTCGGCCGTGCGTTCTAGCTTTGGGGGACGGAAACGGACGAAGCGGATTGCAGGGTCCGCGGCATCCTGCTTGTGATCGGCTCCCGAAAGATCAAAAACCGCATCAATTTTCTCCGGTAAATCACCAGGAAATATGGCTGTTTCAGTTTTTCCATCGAAGGTTTCGCCGTTGATCTTCTCGCCGGCGATCGGCGTGCCGATAATGACTGGCAACGTCTCTCGGCCTTGCTTGACGGCGCCTTCGCGCGTTGCGCGCACCGCCGCCATGGCTACCACATCGACGTCGGCGCCGGTGAAATTCGCCCGTGCCACGGCGCGGTCGGCAAGCCGCCGCACGATCGACTGCAGGCGGTCATGGCTTTCGTGATGCAGATGGTCGGCTTTGGTCGCGGCAACCAGGATGCGGTCGATGCGCCGCGAGAACAGGTCGGTGAGGAAGCTGCCCCGGCCGGGTCGGAAACAGCTGAGGATCTCGGTCACCGCGCGTTCCAGGTCGGCCATGGCGCCGGGGCCGGCGTTCAGCGCCTGCATGGCGTCGATCAGCACGATCTGGCGATCGAGACGGGTGATGTGTTCGCGGAAGAAGGGTTTGACGACATGCGTCTTGTAGGCCTCATAGCGCCTGTCCATCATGGCGTGCAGCGACCCTGCGCGCGGACGCCTGTCGCCAATCCCGGCCAGGGGCGCGAAGGTCAGTGCCGGCGAGCCTTCGAGATCGCCCGGCATCAGGAAACGGCCGGGCGGCAAGGTCGAAAGCGCCCGCTCGTCGAGCTTGCAGGCCTTCAGATAGGCGGCGAAGCTTTCGGCCAGGCGGCGCGCCGTCATCTCGTCGGCGTCGGCGTTCGGATCGATCCCGGACGACAACGCCCGCCAGCCCTGCGAAAGGTCCTCGCGCACCGGCAGAACGGCCATTTCAAAGGCTTCGTGCGAAAAATCGGCAAAGGATTTGCCGAGCAGCGGCAGATCGAGCAGCCATTCGCCGGGATAGTCGACGATATCGACCGACAATCTGCCGGAGGAAAACATGCGGCTCCAGCCGGAAGCCGATTCATATTCGATGGTCAGCCGCAGTTCCGAAATGGCGCGCGTCGAATCGGGCCAGGCACGATCGTTGACCAGGGCGGCGATGTGGTCCTCGTACTGGAAACGCGGCACCGCGTCGTCCGGCTGCTGCTCGAGGAAGGCGCGGGCGATGCGCCCAGATTTCTGCGCCTCGAACAGCGGCAGGCGGCCGCCATGGATCAAATTGTGGACAAGGGCCGATATGAACACCGTTTTGCCGGCGCGGGACAATCCCGTCACGCCGAGGCGCAGCGATGGGGAAAAAAGCCCGGTGGCGCGGCCCGACAGCGTGTCGAGGGCAATCCTCGCCTCGTCGGTGAAGGTGGTCAGCGATGATGCCAAAATATGCTCTCTCGAACTTCGGTCCGTCCGATATAGGCTCTGCTACCAGGCTTTGAAATGGCTTCAGAGATCGGCCGGCGTCAGGAACGCTTCGAGATAGCCGGCGCCTTGGGCGGCGCTGGCAAGATCGCCGTCAAAGCGGACGACTGCCAGGCCCGCGGTCGGGAACCCATGGTTCAGCGTGACCCGCGCAGTCTCGTCGCCGTCGCCCGAAACTGCCATGGTGAGGTCTTCCATCATCGGGTTGTGGCCAATGACCAGCAATGAGCCTGATCCGCCATTGTCGCGGATAAGGTGGAGGTACCCGGCCGCGTCCGCGCTGTAGAGCGCGTCGAAGAACAGAACCCGGCCGGTGTCGGTCTGGCCGGCCAGGCCTTCCAGCGTCTCCTTGGCGCGCTTGGCATTGGAGCAGAGCGTCCGGTCCGGAACATAGAGGCGGGAGCGCATGGCGGCCCCCACCATTTCGGCATCGGCGCGGCCGGACGCATCGAGCGGGCGATCGAAATCCCGCATGCCGGGCAGTGCCCAGCCAGCCTTTGCATGTCGCAACAGATAAAGCCTGCTCACCCAACCTCCGAATGCCGAAGCGTCCCGGATTAGCCACGGGAACGGCGTTGCGCACAATGGCCCGTGCTCTTCAACACGGCGAATCACCCAATGCTGCTTGCTGCAAAGGTCTCTTGCGTATCGGCCCCCGGGGTCACGGCAATCTCGGAAAGCATGTGCCACCGGATCGAAAGTGTCTCGGCGAATTTTGTACCAAAGCGACCGTACGCGGCCGCAGAGACGCGTGACGGGTACTTTAACAATTGCGTGAGACAGCGGCCGATTGCGCTTGTGCAGGCGTCGGACGACGAATATATAGGCGCCAAAATTGGGGCAGTTTGGGTGAGTCGAATGAACGACATCGTTACCGCCGATTACGTACCCTCCGAAGACGAGCCGTTCATGAACGAGCGGCAGAAATCCTACTTCCGCTCAAAGCTCGTCACCTGGAAGAGTGACATATTGCGCGAAGCGCGCGAAACACTGGAAATCCTGCAGCAAGAGAACGCCAACCACCCCGATCTGGCCGATCGCGCCTCTTCGGAAACCGACCGTGCCATCGAACTCAGGGCCCGCGACCGTCAGCGCAAGCTCATTGCAAAGATCGACTCCGCCCTGCAGCGCATCGACGAAGGCACTTACGGCTATTGCGAAGAGACCGGCGAGCCGATCGCGCTGAAGCGGCTCGATGCGCGTCCGATCGCGACATTGTCGATCGAAGCGCAGGAGCGGCATGAGCGCCGCGAAAAAGTCTATCGCGACGACTGAAGGTCAAGGCCGGCGGCTCACGGCCGGCTGTCATCGAACGAACTCGATTCTGAAATGGCCGGTTTTCCGGCCATTTTTATTGGTGCGGCATCCACCGCTCTGAGGCGCGCGAAGGCCGCAAACCCTTGATATTTTGCGCTTGGACGAGGTGGTTCGGCAGCGGACCGGCGACGATGTTTCGCGGGATAGCGACCCGGCGGTCGCTCATCTCTTCTGACTGGAGAGTTCGCCGAGAAGCTTGGTCATCTCGTCGTCGAGCGACTGCGGCGCCGCCGGCTTGCCCACCGGGCCGCCCGAACGGGGCTGATCCAGCGACACTTCGAGTTCCCTCATCAGCGTGTCGTCGATGCTGTCCTGCACCGGCTGCGGTGGTGGCGGCGCGTGCCGGGCGGTGTTGGCGTTGGCGGAGCCGTAGGCAGGCAACGGCGTGACATTGGTCGGCTGATAGCTTTGCGTTGCCGGCTTCGGTGCAGGTGCCGGCGGCGCTGTTGTACGCGGGCGGGCGGGTGGCGTCGTGTTCACCGGCTGTGGAGCGGGAGCCTGTCTCGCCGGCGGCGGAGCGGGTTGCGGCGGACGCGGTCTTGCCGGGGCCGCGGCGGCCGGAACCGGCTGCAAGCCGCCATCTCCGGTCAATGCCGGCCGGCGTAGCGCCGAAAGTCGGATATCGCGCTCGACGACGACGTCGGTCGGGCCGCCGATCAGAAGCAGGTGCTCGATATCGTCACGGCGTATCAGCACCAGCCGGCGATGGCTGTCGACGGCGGTGGCATCCATGACGGCCAGTCGCGTCTTGCGGTTCCGGCCACCGGCGACGAAGGTTCCGAATGTCAGGTTGCGCACCAGCTTGATGATAACGAGAACGATAACCAGCAGGACAAGCGCTGCAAACGTCCACAACAATGCTGCGGCATAACCGGGACCTGCCACGCTATCGAGCCATTGCATTGGGTTCCCCTGATCGCCCTTGGAAGTGAAGAGACACTAGACCGTTGCAGCGGGCCACCGCAAGTTGCGTTTCACGCTGGTGAACAGCTAGAAAAACTCCGAAGCCTGGAAGACATCATTTTTATCCGACATTTGCCGCCCAGGCCTTTTCCGGACTAGGAGAATGTGATTCAACCCGCTAGGGGCGGGTGTCGGAACACCGGAATTCACGAGCAGGGGGCACATGGCCAAGGAAGCGCGCGGCGATTTCTATCCGGTACCGATCGTCGACCAGAATACGCGACCCGGCGCGGTCACCCGGCTTATCATTTTCATCGTCGTTCTGACGGGGGCGGCGATCGTCTTCGGGCTTTTCCGCGAGCGCCTCGGCGATCCTTTCCTGCTCGGCATGCTCGGCGTGCTGGCGATGATCGGCGTCGGCTTCCTGTTCGCGACGGCGATCGGCTTCGTGCAGGTCACGCCACGCTCGACAGGCGACGAACTGTCGAAATCCTTCGTCGATTCGATGTCGCAGGGGCTTCTCGTCACCGACACCAAGGGCCGCGTCGTCTACGCCAATCGCGCCTATGCGGATATGACCGGAGCATCGTCCGCTGCCGACCTGAAGACCGTCGAGGGATTGCTCTCGGATGTCCCCGAAGCCTCGGTGACGATCTATCGCCTGGCATCCGGCCTGCGCGACGGCCAGCCGGGCGACGGCGAGTTTAGGCTCGCACAGTCCATTCGGCCCGGTGCCGAGCCTGGCGCCCGCTGGTACCGGGCACGCGCCCGCGCCTTCAGCGTTCCAGGCCAGCGGCTGCCGATGCTGGCCTGGCAGCTTGCCGACATCTCGCAGGAGCGGGCCGAGCAGGAGCGCTTCTTCCTCGATCTGCAGAAGGCGATCGATCATCTCGACCACGCGCCGGCCGGCTTCTTTTCGGCCGACCAGGAGGGCCGCGTCACCTATATCAACGCCACGCTCGCCGAATGGCTGGGCATCGACCTCACCAGCTTCACGCCCGGCGCCGTGTCTCTGTCGGAGATCGTGGCTGGCGACGGCATGGCGCTGGTCCGCTCGGTCAAGGCCGACCCCGGCACCACACGCAACGCGGTGATAGATCTCGACCTGACGACCACGACGGGCGAAGCGCTGCCGGTGCGCTTCATGCACCGCGTTTCGGCCAGCCGCGAAGGATTGAACGGGCCGACACGCACGATCGTGCTCAACCGCACGCAAGGCGAGGATGCCTCTGCCGATTTGCGGGCTTCGGAAGTGCGCTTCACCCGCTTCTTCAACTCGACACCGATGGCGATCGCCGGCGTCGACCACAATGGGCGCATCCTGCGTACCAATGCGCCGTTCCTGTCGCTGTTTTCGTCTGTCGTCGATCGCGACGCCGTCGACCGTCGCGTAAGGCTCGACACGGTGATCCACGAACGCGACCGGCCGGCCTTCGCGGCTGCCTTCGAGAAAGCGCAGCAGCGGCAGGCCGACATCGAGCCGATCGACACGCTTTTGCCTGGCAACGACGAACGGCACATCCGCTTCTACGTCAACGCCGTCGCCGACGGCACCGGCGGCGAGGGGGCCGAGGAGTCGGCCATCGTCTACGCCGTCGAGACAACGGAGCAAAAAGCGCTCGAAGGGCAGATGGCGCAAAGCCAGAAGATGCAGGCGGTCGGCCAGCTTGCCGGCGGCATCGCGCATGATTTCAACAATGTGCTGACCGCCATCATCATGGCGTCCGACCTTTTGTTGACCAACCACCGTCCGTCGGACCCCTCCTTCCCCGACATCATGAACATCAAGCAGAACGCCAACCGGGCGGCTTCGCTGGTGCGGCAGCTTCTGGCCTTCTCGCGCAAGCAGACGTTGCGGCCGGAAGTGCTCAATCTAACCGACGTGCTCGCCGATCTCAGGATGCTGCTCGCCCGCCTGGTCGGCAACGACATCAAGCTGAAGGTCGACCATGGCCGCGATCTGTGGCCGGTCAAGGTCGATATCGGTCAGTTCGA
The DNA here is from genome assembly GCF_040317955.1 of Mesorhizobium sp. M1342. Classification (NCBI taxonomy): domain Bacteria; kingdom Pseudomonadati; phylum Pseudomonadota; class Alphaproteobacteria; order Hyphomicrobiales; family Phyllobacteriaceae; genus Mesorhizobium; species Mesorhizobium sp. M1342. The sequence goes on from NZ_JAMYLI010000045.1 coordinate 26,079, forward strand.
ACAGGTGGTGGTCAACCTTGCGGTCAACGCGCGCGATGCTATGCCGGCGGGCGGCGATCTGACAGTGCGCACCCGCAATGTCACCGCCGAGGAGTGCAAGGCCTTTTCCTACCGTGAACTCGCCCCGGCCGACTATGTCGTGGTCGAAGTCGAGGACACCGGCAGCGGCATCGCGCCCGACGTGCTGAAGAAGATTTTCGAGCCCTTCTTCACCACCAAGGAAGTCGGCAAGGGCACCGGCCTTGGCCTGTCGATGGTCTACGGTATCATCAAGCAGACCGGCGGCTTCATCTTCTGCGATTCCGAAGTCGGCAAAGGCTCGACTTTCCGCATTTTCCTGCCGCGTCACATCGCCGAAGCGAAAAAAGCAGGCGAGCCCGGCGATGCGCCGGCAGCTCCGGCAAAGGTCGCCGATCCGGCCAAGGATCTGTCGGGCTCGGCCACGGTGCTGCTCGTCGAGGACGAGGATGCCGTGCGCATGGGCGGCATGCGGGCGCTGACCTCGCGTGGCTACACCGTGCACGAGGCATCGTCGGGCGTCGAGGCGCTGGAAGTGTTCGAGGCGCTGGGCGGCAAGGTCGATATCGTCGTTTCCGACGTGGTCATGCCGGAAATGGACGGACCGACACTGCTTGGTGAATTGCGCAAGCGCCAGCCGGACATCAAGTTCGTCTTCGTGTCCGGCTACGCCGAGGACGCATTCGCCAGAAACCTCCCGGCAGATGCGCATTTCGGCTTTCTGCCCAAGCCGTTTTCGCTCAAGCAACTGGCGACGATCGTCAAGGACGTGCTGGAGTCTTAGAGCCTTTCCCATGTTCCTCCTTGCACAACGCCGTGACAACGCCATGATTGCGGGTGAAACGGCAGGAAGGCTTAGGGGAGCAACTTGTGACGCCGCACAACGAAGCGGACAAGGACGACTACGCCGACACGGTGTTGTTGCCGGGTGATCCGCAGCGTGCCGAGTGGATGGCGCAAACGTTCCTGGAAGCGCCGCGCTGCATCAATCGCCGCCGCGGCACGCTTGGCTTCACCGGGCTGTTTCGTGGCAAGTCCATCAGCATTCAGGCGACGGGCATCGGCGTTTCATCATTTCTGATCTATGCGCATGAACTGCTGGACCATTATGGCGCCCGGACCTTGATCCGCACCGGCACCTGCGGCAGCCTGACCGCAAAGGCAAAACTGCGCAGCCTTGTCATCTCACAATCGGCACAGGCGGAAAGCGCCCAGAGCGGCCAGGTTTTCGGCCTTTATGGACCCGCTGGCCCCGACCCGGCGCTCCTCGCATCGTCACTGGCCAAGGCGGTAGAATTCGGCATCGACCATCATGCCGGCCTGACGGTGTGCAGCGACATCTTCTATCACCCGGAAGGGCGCGCCCGTTTTGCCGTTGCGCGGGCGGAAGGAGCCCTGGCCGTGGATATGGAAACCAGCGCGCTCTATCGCATATCGGAGCATTTCGGAGCGCGTGCGCTGTCGATGTGTGTCGTGGTCGACAACATCGAGACCGGCGAACAGACCGACTATTCCGAGCGCCAGGAATTGTTCGCAGACATGAGCCGTCTGGCGCTCGCTGTCGCAGCAGAGAGCTAGAGTACGGGTCTACCGGGTCAGCCCCTTGCGTACGGCAGCGACATCGTCAGAGGAGACCGCCGGGGCGGCGTTGCCCCAGCTGGCGCGCACATAGGTCAGGACGTCGGCGACCTCCTGGTCCTTCAGGCGCCAGGCCAGGGAGGGCATGGCGGGCGTAGTCGGTGCATCAGCCGTGTGCACGGCCTGGCTGCCGGCAAGGACGAGCCGGGCCAATGTTTCGGAACTGCCCTGCGCGACGATCGAATTGCCGGCAAGGGAAGGGAAAAGCACGCCTGACCCGGCACCATCTCCACCATGGCAAGCCGAGCAATTGTCGCGATAGATTGCCTCGCCCGTTGCCATCCGTGTCGCGTCAGGCTTTGCCGGTTGGACGCTGTCGACATCCGAGCCCAGGCTCTTGAGGTAGACTGCAACCGCCTTGAGATCGGGATCGGTCATTTTCGACGTGGAGTTCTCGATGGCCTCCGCCATCGGACCTGATGCAATCGAATGCGCGTTGACGCCGGTCTTGAGGTATTGGACCAGATCCTCCTGAGACCATTTTCCAAGGCCCGATTGCGCGTTGTTGGTGATGTCGGGGGCAAACCAGCCTTGCAGGGAGGCACCTTGCAGGAACTCGCTGTCCTTGTCGGCGCCAAGGAAAGATTTGGGCGAGTGGCAGGTGCCGCAATGTCCTGCGCCCTGGACGATATAGGCGCCGCGATTCCACTCCGCCGACTTGGAGGAATCCGGCTGAAAGCTTGCCTCGGTAAAGTTGAGGACATTCCAGCCCAGCATCGCCAGCCGGATGTTCAACGGGAAGGGCAGCTGATTGGCCTCGACCTTATTCGATACCGGTTCAACCGTCGTCAGATAGGCCCACAGGTCGGAAATGTCCCGATCGTTCATCCTGGTATAGGCGGGGTAGGGCATTGCGGGGTAGAGCCGCACGCCATTGTGGCCGACGCCTGACTTCATCATGCTGCGGAAATCGGCTTCCGACCAATTGCCGATGCCCGTTTCGCCGTCGGGGGTTATGTTGGGCGGGACAAGCATGCCGAACGGCGTCTCGAGCGGCAGTCCGCCAGCCAGCGGTTTGCCCCCGGCCTGCGTATGACAGCCTGCGCAGTCGCCGAGCACGGCCTGATACTGTCCACGTATGATCTGGTCCGCCTGGTCGGCACTCCGTGCCGGGCCCGCGTTGAGGGCCGCGGCGCCGATGGCGAGCGTGAAAACGAGCTTGTTCATGCCTGCACCAGGGATGCACCGGGATTGCGCAGATATTGATTGCGGATGGCATCGGCGGCGCGGAAGGCGAGCGCGCCGACGGTTCCTGTCGGGTTCTTGCCGGCATTCTGCGGGAAGGCCGACGCGCCGATGACGAAGACATTGGGGACGTCCCAGCTTTGGAGGAAGGTGTTGACCGCGCTCTTCTTCGGGTCCGTTCCCATGATGGCGCCGCCCGTATTGTGGGTGCTCTGGTAGGGGACGCTGTCCCAGCCCTTCTTGCGGCGGCCGACGGCGTACTGCTTGCCGCCGAGCGCCTTGGCGATTTCCTCCATCCGGTCGCAGACATAGTTCGACATGCGGATGTCATTGTCGGGAAAATCAAACGTCATGCGCATCAGCGGACGACCGAAACGGTCCTTGTAGGTCGGGTCGAGGTCGAGGTAGTTGTTGCGTGTCGCGTAACTGCTTCCCTGGGACGAGTAGCCAAGCGTGCTCTTGTAACCCTCGACCGTTGCCTTCTTCCAGGCGCTGCCCCATTTCGGCGTGCCGGGCAAGGTCGGCCTGGTTCCGATCGGGCGCCCGTTGGTGGGAATGCAGTTGATGCCCGCGCCGCCGACGAAGTCCAGCGCGCCGTGGTCGAACGCGTCACCATTGTAATCGTCGATCGTCTGGCCGAGCGCGCCGGCGGCGATGAACGGGTTGAAGTTCTTGTCGTCGAAGAACACCTGCACGCCGGCATTTGTCTGGTAGCAGTAATTGCGCCCAACCGTTCCTTCGCCACTGCCGGGATCGTAGATCTTGCCGATACCGGACAGCATCATCAGCCGGGCATTGTGCAGGCCGTAGGCGCACAGCAGCACCAGATCGGCCGGCTGGAAATATTCCTCGCCTGACGTGTCGACATAGGTGACGCCGCGCGCCGACTTGCCTCCGGGAGCCAGATCGACATGCAGAACCTCGCTGTCGGTGCGAACCTCGAAATTCGACTTCTTCATCAGCACGGGAAGGACGGTGGTCTGGGCGCTCGACTTCGAATAGTTGGCACAGCCGAAGCGTTCGCAGAACCCGCAATAGGTGCATTGACCCATGGCGATGCCGAGCGGGTTGACATAGGCCCGCGACATGTTGGCGGATGGGGTCGGGAAGGGATGCAGGCCGATCGACCGGCCAACCTCGGCGAACAGGGTTGGCGCGTAGGTCATCTGCATCGGCGGGTTCGGATAATCCCGCGACCTTGGATCCTCGAACGGATTGCCGCCTTCCTGCAACTGCCCCTTGATATTGCCGGCCTTGCCCGAGATGCCTGCCAGATACTCGAACTGGTCGTAATAGGTCTCCATCTCCGCGCCGGTCACGCCCCAGTCCTCGACCTGGAGATCGGCGATTCTCGATGCACCATATTTCTTCGTCAGATTGGTCTTTATCTGAAAGTCCGAATCCCAGAACCGCCAGGTGTGGCCGTTCCAGTGGACGCCGGCGCCGCCGACGCCGTTGCCGGGGAGAAAGGAGCCGAAATCGCGCATCGGCAGCGCCTTCTGCGAGGGGTCATTGCGCACCGTCATGGTTTCCACGGTCGGCTGCAGGAAGAGGTCGCGCCGGATGCTGTAGCGCAACTCGTCCTGCGCATAGCCGATGTTGAAATCGGTTGCCGTGTCGCGCCAGGGGCCGCGCTCTATGGCCACCACGTCCAGGCCCTGATCGGTCAATTCGTGGGCCAGAATGGATCCCGTCCAGCCGAGGCCGACGATCACGACGTCTTTGCGAGGCAGTATCTTGGTCATGATCAGGCGCCTTTGCCGAGCCATTCGGGACGCCCGATGATCGAGACAGGCGGCTGCGGATATGGCTGATTGTGTTTGCTGACATGGTCGCGGTAGTCGTAGCGGGCACCTGGAAAACCAAGCATGCGCCACGAGACCATGTCCTTGTTGCCGCCATAGACGGGGTCGGCAAAAAACCCTTCCATGGTGTTCTGCAGCAGAAGCCCGAAGAAACCGGGACCCTTGACGCCATTGGGCAGGTCGACTTTCCCGGCCTCCATTGCCGTCAGGAAGGCATCCTGTTCGGCCGATGCGAGCTCGACGAATGTCTTGCCGTCCCGCTGTTTCAGGAAGGCGTCGATGGCGGCAAGCCCGGTGCGGTAACGCTGCGCCGGATTGGCCTCGCCCTGATAGCCCTGGGTGGGCAGTCCAGGCAGAAACGGGCCTTGCGTGTAAAGCCGGCTCGACACTCCGAACGCCCCCATCAACTGCCTGTCGATATAGACGGCGCAACCGGCTTCCTTGCCGCCCATGCTGAGCTCGTCGGCCGGAATGATGCGGTCGACGATCGCCTCGACAAGGGCTGCTTCCTGGGCTGAGAAAAAGTGCCAGCCGCCGGCCACGACCTGCGCGGGTGGATCGGATGCCATTGGCGTCCAGGGCAAAGTGCCCGAGAACGATCGCGCAAAACCGGCCGATGTCGCGGTTGCCGTAAATATTGCGACCGAGGACAGGAAAAGACGCCGATTCATTCGAACAGGATTGCGACGGTTCATATTAGGAATCTCGAAAATAAGAGAACGCACCCGGGAAGTGACGCCCAAGTAATCATGACAACGATAGTTAGTTTAATCCGCAGATCGAATGCCGATAGACTGCGAGATGAAAATGACCTCGTCAACCACATCACAAAATCGTTAGCGAGGGTTCGGTCGACTGCCGATCGGGTCTGGGTGTGTTGTTGAAGCCGGATGGCTGCCCGGAAGTCGGGCCACGATCCCGCGAAGCATCCGGCCTACCTGCCCGGATCCTGGACCGATAGAAACAGCGTCGTGCCATCAGGCATGAATCAGGAACCAGCCACTGACCGGGTGGCGTTCGAGGTCGCGGTCAATGCCAGGCCCTACCGCGACGCATCACCAGGCTCTCAAGGTCCCTTGATCATACTTGCTCAGCTGGCAAGCAGGCTAATGAGTTTACGACCTGGACGACACCTTGTAGACTGAACACCATGGCGCTCAAACGGATGGACAACATAGGAATCGTCGTCGATGACCTTGAAGAGACGATTGGTTTCTTTGGCGAGCTCGGCCTTGAGCTCGAAGGGCGGGCAACGATCGAAGGAGAATGGGCCGGACGTGTCACGGGACTGGGCGATCAGCGCGTCGAGATTGCCATGATGCGGACGCCGGACGGCCACAGCCGGCTCGAACTGTCCCGTTTCCTCACGCCGCCTGTCGTCGCCGATCACCGCAACGCCCCGGTAAACGCCCTGGGCTACCTCCGCGTCATGTTCACTGTGGACGACATTGACGGGACGCTCGAAAGGCTCCGCAATCGCGGTGCGCGGCTCGAAGGCGAAGTCGTCCAGTATAGAGACGTGTATCGGCTATGTTACATTCGAGGGCCTGGAGGGCTTCTCATCGGGCTCGCCCAAGAACTCAGCTGAGCGCAATACGCTAAGCGGCCTCCCGCTTCGGCACCATCTGCTCATCCATCCCTGGCCGATGGCCGCGCAGATAGAGCGCGCAGGTGGTGCGCAGCATCGACGCAAAGTTCGGGATGGCGCCGTTGATCTCTATGGCTTCGTCATAGAGCTTGGAGATGAATTTCGGCGTCGTCAGGTTCTGGTTCTCGGCGATCTCGTCGAGCAACGCCCAGAATGTTCCTTCAAGCTGGATGCTGGTCGAGTGGCCGTCGATGCGAATCGACCGGTTGATCTGGCGATAGCCTTCGGGATCCTGGCCCGCAAACACCCTGCACATCCGACAAACCTCCCATGATTGTTGGTCTTGGGTGGACGGGCGTGCAGTTTGATACTGCTTGACCTGTCCCCACATGCATTCTCGGGTAAAATCGCCGCCACGGCAATCGGACTTTTGTCCTTGTTGGCGATGGAGGACGGTTCACGGCTTCGGGCGTGGTAACCGGCTGCCACCACCTTTTGTCCGTGCCGCGCATAATCGTCTCCACACCAGAGCGGAGACTGATTTGGCCAAGGCGATCCACAGCATGATCCGGGTTCTCGAAGAGGCCCGGTCCGTCGATTTCTACAGAAACGCCTTCGGGCTCGATGTCGCCGACAGGCTGGATTTCGAGACATTCACGCTCCTTTACCTCAGCAATGCCGAGGCAGGGTTCGAGCTCGAACTGACCGTGAACAAGGATCGGCAGGAGCCTTACGGGCTCGGCGACGGCTACGGTCACCTTGCGGTCTCGGTCGCCGATCTCGACGGCGAACATGATCGTCTCGGTGCGCTTGGCCTCAATCCGAAGAAGATCGTCGAGTTCAACCGCGACGGGTCGCTGATCGCGCGTTTCTTCTTCATCGAGGACCCCGACGGCTACAAGATCGAGGTTCTGCAACGCACAGGTCGCTTTCAATAGGAGACATTGCAGCCGCACCGGCAGGTAGCGCCAGCAACGGCACTCTCAAGGGTGCAAATAGCAAGCAGGGAGGAATAAAAATGGTCACGATCTATGACGCGAAGCCTGGGCTTTCCCGTCGAGAGCTTCTCAGACGCGGCGGCATCGGCGCGCTGCTCGTCATCTCCGGCAGCGCCGTCATCAGCCCCGAACATGCCTGGGGGCTCGAGACATCGGCACTCAAGCCCGAAACCATGGCGACACTGATCCAGATGGCGCGTGACATCTATCCGCACGATCAGGTTCCGGACAAATATTACGCCATTGCCGTGAAAGGTCATGACGAGCAGGCCGGCAAGGACGCCGCCTACAAGGCGATGCTCGAGGACGGCATCGCCGACCTCGACAAGAAGTCCGGTGGCGGCGGCTATCGCGGCCTTGGCTGGGAGGAGCAGCGGGTCGCCGTGCTGAAGCAAATCGAGGTGACGCCATTCTTCCAGGCCATCAGAGGCGGCCTCGTCGTCAGCCTCTACAACCAGAAAGAGGTGTGGCCGATCTTCGGTTACGAGGGCGAGTCCTATTCCAAGGGCGGCTACATCGCGCGCGGTTTCGACGACATCGAGTGGCTCTGAGCCCCGTCGTTCCTGAACCCGCAAACAGAAATCATGGGAGGAAACCATGGCAGCTTCATTTGATCTGAACAACGACGGCGTGGTCGTCATCATCGGCTCGGGCGCCGGCGGCGGCACGCTCGGCAACGAACTCGCCCAGAAGGGTGTCGACGTCGTCATCCTGGAAGCCGGCGCGCGCCACGAATACGAAGACTTCATCAATGACGAGTGGGGTTCGTTCAGCCAGCTCGCCTGGACGGACAAGCGCACCACGTCGGGTGACTGGCGTGTGGCCAAGGACTTTCCCAACCTGCCGGCCTGGATCGTCAAGTCGGTCGGCGGTTCGACCACGCATTGGGCCGGAGCTTCGCTGCGCATCCAGGAGCATGAGTTCAAGACGCTGTCGACCTACGGCAAATTGGAAGGCGCCAACCTGCTCGATTGGCCGATCACGCTGGCCGAGCTGGAGCCCTACTATGCCAAGGCTGAAGCCAAGATGGGCGTCACCGGCACCAATGACTGGCCGCGGCTGCCGGGCAACAACAATTTCAAGGTGCTGAAGGCCGGCGCCGACAAGCTCGGCTATAAGGAATGCCACACCGGCAACATGGCGATCAATTCGGTCGATCGTGACGACCGCATGTCTTGCCAGCAGACCGGCTTCTGCTTCCAGGGCTGCAAATGGGGCGCCAAATGGTCGACGCTCTACACCGAGATCCCCAAGGGCGAGGCGACAGGCCATCTCGAAGTCAGGCCGAACGCCATGGCGATCAAGATCAACCACGACGCTAGCGGAAAGGTGACCGGCGTCGTCTACGCCGACAAGGACGGCAAGCTGCAGGAGCAGAAGGCGCGCATCGTCGCGGTTGCCGGCAATTCGATCGAGAGCCCGCGGCTGCTGCTCAATTCGGCATCGGGAAAATTCCCCGATGGGCTTGCCAACTCGTCGGGTCAGGTCGGCAAGAACTACATGCGTCACACCACCGGCTCGGTCTATGCCATCTTCGACAGACCGGTGCACATGTATCGCGGCACGACCATGGCCGGCATCATCCGCGACGAGGCGCGGCATGATCCATCGCGCGGTTTCGTGGGTGGTTACGAGTTCGAGACGCTGTCGCTCGGCCTGCCGTTCATGGCGGCGTTCCTCGATCCGGGTGCCTGGGGGCGCTCGTTCACCGCCGCACTCGATCATTACGACCACATGGCCGGCCTGTGGATCGTCGGTGAGGACATGCCGCGTGCGGAGAACCGCATCACGCTGCATACCGACGAAAAGGACGCGCACGGCATGCCGATCGCCGACGTGCATTTCGACGACCATCCGAACGACACCGCGATGCGCAACCACGCCTACAAGCAGGCTACGGCACTTTACGATGCGGTCGGCGCCACCCGCACCTTCCCGACGCCGCCCTATCCGTCGACCCACAATCTCGGCACCAACCGGATGAGCGAGAAAGCGGAAGACGGCGTCGTCAACAAGCACGGCCAGGCGCACGACATCAAGAACCTGTTCGTGTCCGACGGCAGCCAGTTCACCACCGGGGCCGCCGAAAACCCGACCCTGACGATCGTGTCGCTCGCGATCCGCCAAGCCGACTACATCGCCGCGCAGATGTCGGCAAAGACGATCTAGTCAAATCCTCCCGACAGACTGCTGGCGCGGAACCCGCAAGGCTCCGCGCCTTTTTTCCTTGCCGCCTCATTGCTTGGTGCAGGTCGAGGCGGTGAAGGCGCCGTCGGGCTGCTTCATGATGATGTCGAAGGAAGGCGCGGTTTCACCGTCCAGCGTCGCCTGGGTCAGCGACAGTGAATTGCCGCCGGCGGTATATCCGCCCAGCGGCCCCAGCCACGAGATCACGCCGTTTGCGTCCATTTGGTAGTTATAGCCCTGCCGCGCGGTGCCGAAGACGCCGAGGCTGGTGTAGACGGGGCCGCTGTAGACGTTCCCCTTGATGGTGATGTCGCCGAGGCTGAGGAACATGCCAAGCAGGTACACTTCGCAATGATAGGCGCCGTCAGGCATCTTGCCGTCGCTGAAATCGGCTCGCGCTGCCCCGGTTGCTGCCGTCAGAAGTACTATGCCGATGAAAATACGTAAAATACCTGTAACCATGACGTCGCTCGCTTGAAGAGCGAGCTTGCCCTATTTTTGCACCGCGCCGCAACATCGGTCGCCTGAGGCACTGGTGAGATCAAAATCTAGGCAGATTGGGCAAATGATCGAAAAATAGGCAGCAGCTGCGCAAGCTGCGCAAATTTCCCTCAATCGATTTCTGGCCACCTCTCTTTGTTTTGTAAGCTCTATATTCCAAGGTGCTGATATCTCTAATTTATTTGTGCCCTTTCGGGATTGCCAGAGCGGTTGGCATGGGGGTTGCTTTGTAGTGTTGCGGTGCAATCAACCAGCTTGGGAGTCCGTCATATGAGGGGTAATTTCTCGACAATAACAAAAATGTTTTCGGCGAGCGTGGTCGCCGCCGGCCTGTTGATCTCCGCTCCGGCGAAGGCCGCCGACGACACGATCAAGGTCGGCATTCTCCATTCGCTGTCGGGGACCATGGCGATTTCGGAGACGACGCTGAAGGACGCCATGCTGATGCTCATCGACGAGCAGAACGCCAAGGGCGGCCTGCTCGGCAAGAAGCTCGAGGCGGTCGTTGTCGATCCGGCTTCCAACTGGCCGCTGTTTGCCGAAAAGGCGCGCGAGCTGATCTCCAAGGACAAGGTCGCGGCGGTGTTCGGCTGCTGGACCTCGGTGTCGCGCAAATCGGTGCTGCCGGTGTTCTCGGAACTCGACAACATCCTGTTCTACCCCGTCCAGTATGAGGGCGAGGAAAGTGAGCGCAACGTGTTCTACACCGGTGCGGCGCCAAACCAGCAGGCCATTCCGGCCGTCGACTATCTGATGAGCGAGGATGGCGGTTCGGTGAAGCGCTGGGTGCTGGAAGGCACCGACTACGTCTATCCGCGCACCACCAACAAGATCCTCGAAGCCTATCTGAAGGCCAAGGGCGTGGCTGCGGAAGACATCATGGTCAATTACACGCCGTTCGGCTTCTCCGACTGGCAGACCGAGGTTTCGGCGATCAAGAAGTTCGGTTCGGCCGGCAAGAAGACCGCCGTCGTCTCGACCGTCAACGGCGACGCCAACGTGCCGTTCTACAAGGAACTCGGCAACCAAGGCATCAAGGCCGAGGACATTCCGGTCATGGCCTTCTCGGTCGGCGAGGAAGAGCTTGCCGGTCTCGACACCGCGCCGCTGGTCGGCCATCTCGCTGCCTGGAACTATTTCGAGAGCATCGATACGCCCGAGAACAAGAAGTTCATCGCCGACTGGCACAAGTTCATCAAGAACGACAAGCGCACCACCAACGACCCGATGGAGGCCCATTATATCGGCTTCAACATGTGGGTGAAGGCGGTCGAGAAGGCCGGCACCACCGATCCGGACAAGGTCATCGACGCCATGATCGGCGTCTCGGTGCCGAACCTGACCGGCGGCTATTCGACGATGATGCCGAACCACCACATCACCAAGCCGGTGCTGATCGGCGAAATCCAGGCCGACGGCCAGTTCGAAACCGTGTCGCGCACGCCGGGCCTGGTGATGGGCGACGAATGGTCCGACTATCTGCCTGATTCCAAGGACCTGATCTCCGATTGGCGCGCGCCTCTGTCCTGCGGCAACTTCAATGTTGCCACCGGCAAGTGCGGCGGCAAGGGCACGAACTGATCCCTCCCAGGGCTGACCTAGTCAGACCGCGCGCGGGGGGGCCGCCGGGGGCCCCCGCGCCGCCCCCCCCAAAAAACAAAAAGAGGGAGAAAGGCCCCACAGAACAGGTGAGGGAAGAAGGTTTTGGGGGTTGTTTTGTGTGGGGGGCCAAAGGG